>JAEVZU010000301.1 GCA_023392075.1 Bacillota bacterium
GAGGCAGTATATATGCCGCTTATGCGCTTTCTCATCCTGAGGAGCTCAGAGTTGCTGCTGTTGCAGAGCCTGATAAAAATAAAAGGGAAGCTTTCGCAAGGCTTCATGGAATCCCGGAAAACATGTGCTATCCCACCTGGGAGGAATTGCTGTCGTCTCCTAAGGCAGCAGATGCCGTTTTGGTCTGTACCCAGGATAATATGCATACAGAGCCGGCAATAAGGGCATTAGAGGCAGGATACCATGTTTTGCTGGAGAAGCCCATGTCAAATAATGCATTGGAATGTCTGGCGATAGATGAGCATTCACAGAAGTATGGCCGGATGGTTTCGGTATGCCATGTTCTGCGGTTTACTCCTTTCTTTTCAACATTAAAAAAGATATTGGACGAAGGTCAAATAGGCAGGCTCATATCAATCCAGCACAATGAAAATGTAGGATACTGGCATCAGGCACACAGCTATGTGCGGGGCAACTGGAGGAATTCCCGGGAGGCAAGTCCCATGATTCTTGCAAAATCCTGCCACGACCTGGATATACTTTTATGGCTGGCAGATTCGGAATGCAGTAGTGTAGCATCTTTCGGAGAATTGACCCATTTCAGGTTGGAAAATGCTCCTGCCGATGCTCCAGATCGCTGTCTTGACGGATGTCCTCACCGTGAGGAGTGTCCGTTTTATGCACCCAGGATATATATAAACGGAAATACAGGGTTTCCCGCATCGGTAATCAGCAGTAACACCGGTGTGAAAGCACTTACTGCGGCTCTTAAGGATGGCCCCTACGGAAGGTGCGTGTACCGCTGCGATAATGATGTGGTTGACCATCAGATAGTAGCAATGGAATTCAAAAATAGCGTTACCGTATCGTTTACGATGTGTGCTTTTACAAATGAAGTAAGCAGGACAATTAAACTTATGGGTACCAAAGGCGAAATAAGAGGTGCCATGGAAAAAAATGAAATTGAGATCACCAGGTTTGCCGATGGTGCAAAAACTAAAATCTGCCTTAACCCCGGTACTTCAGGGCATGGGGGAGGAGATGAGGGCATTATGAGAAGTTTCGTAAAGCTCATGCAGACAGGAACAGAAGACAGGCTCACATCTTCCGGGATTTCAATACAAAGCCACCTTCTGGCTTTTGCAGCCGAGAAATCCAGGCTTGAAAGGCGGGTAATCCATATGGAGGAATATACCCGGGAACTCAGAAACGGAGGCGGACATGTTTAAACCTGTTGAAGCAGCAAAACCTACAAAGCAGCAAAGAAACTGGCAGGACCTGGAGCTGGGACTTTTTTGCCACTTCGGAATAAATACCTTCAATGACAAAGAGTGGGGAGACGGCACCGACGACCCAGACAGCTTCCGGCCAACTTCACTGGATTGTTTGCAGTGGGTCCGGACTGCCAAAAAAGCAGGTTTCAAATATTTGATTTTAACTGCAAAGCATCATGACGGATTTTGCTTATGGCCCACAAAAACAACTGATTATTCCGTAAAATCGATAACATGGAGGAACGGGAAAGGGGATGTTGTAAGGGAGTGTGCTGAAGCCTGCCGTAAGGAAGGAATACATTTTGGCATTTACCTGTCACCCTGGGACAGACATGAGCCCTGTTATGAAAATAAGGCTGCCTATGACGAATTTTATCTGGAACAGCTTAAAGAGCTGTTAACAGGCTACGGCCCTTTGATAGAGCTTTGGTTTGACGGAGCAGGTTCCGAGGGACGCCAGTATGACTGGGAGAAGATATGCGATACTGTGACTGAATATCAGCCTGATGCAATGATATTCAACATGGGACGCCCGACTATACGCTGGGTAGGAAACGAGGACGGTCTTGCACCCGAGACCTGCCGGAGTACGGCAAGTGAAGCCAGAGCCAGCATGTTTACCGAGGATATGCTCACCTGGCTGCCTGATACACCAAAGTGGGTGCCTGCTGAATGTGACGTTCCCATAAGAAAGAAGCACTGGTTCTGGCATCCGGATGACGAAGGAAGTCTTCTTTCACTTGAGGAACTTGTGGATATATATTATAAATCTGTAGGAAGGGGTACCAATTTGTTGCTAAATGTATCTCCAGATAGAAACGGTTTATTTCCCGAAGCGGATATTAAAAGGCTGCTGGAATTCGGTGATGAGATCAGGAAACGTTTTTTAAAACCCCTACAAGCAGTGAAAGGTTTTGGTGAAAGTCTGGAATTGATACTGACTGAGCCTTCCTATGTCGACCATGCGGTAATTATGGAAGAGATATCAGAGGGAGAGCGTATTAAAGAATATAAATTGGAAGCCGGGCAAAGTGGAAAATGGATTGAGCTGGCGAGGGGTACTTCAGTAGGACATAAGAAGATAAATCATTTTGACAGGATAATGACCTCAAGGGTCAGGCTTACTGTACTGAGCTGTGAAAACCAGCCTCTGATAAGGAATTTTTCAGTTTACTATACGAAATTTGATCTTTAACAATTTATAAAGGTGGGAGAGACTGTGCATTACGGATATTTTGATAACCAAAACAGAGAATATGTAATAACCAGACCGGATACTCCTGCTCCCTGGATAAACTTCCTTGGAAACGGGGAGTATGGAGGTTTCATATCCAACAATGCCGGAGGATTGAGTTATTACAAGGATCCGAATTCAAAGAGGATAACAAGATTTAAGTATAATAACCTGCCTGCAGACAGGCCGGGCAGATATATTTATCTTAAAGATATGAAAACAGGTGAATACTGGTCACCTACATGGCAGCCTGTAATGAAAACACCGGATTCCTATGAATGCCGTCATGGTCTTGGGTATACGGTTATAAGCAGTTCATACGGCGGAATTGAAACACAGATCACATATTTTGTACCGATTGCGAAAGAGCATGAGGTCTGGAAAGTCCGAATAAAGAATAATTCAGGAAAGGAACTGAGCCTGAAAGCCTTTACCTATGTGGAATTCAGTTATCATACGGCTTCTCTGGATCTGATGTGTGATTGGCCCAGGATGCTGTTTAATGCTGATTTCAAGGATGGATTCATTGTATTTGAGTCCATGACGGCTGAAGCCTTTTATCCATACATAGGCACAAATGCCGGGGTTGAGGGCTATGACTGCAGCCTGGAAAAATTCATTGGACCATACCGTTCCGAAAGCAATCCTATTGCACTTGAAAACGGAAAGTGTTCAAATTCCCGGTTATCCTCCGATAACGCAGTTGGAGCTATGTGCTGTCCTGTAAATTTGAAATCCGGGGAAGAAAAGACTTTCGTTGTGGTTCTGGGTTTTTCAGAAAACAAGGAAACTTCAGTGCAAAAAGGCAGGGAGAATCTCGATGAGCAGCAAATTGAGAAGGATTTTAACGAATTACGGAATTACTGGGATAACTTCTTATCCTATGCCAGCTTCAGTACTCCCGATGAGAATGTAAATCTTATGCTGAACATTTGGAACCAGTATCAGTGCAAAACTACCTTTGACTGGTCCAGATTCATTTCCTTGTATGAGCGCGGAATAGACAGGGGGCTGGGATTCAGGGACAGTATGCAGGATATATTGGGAGTTGTGCATGCAATTCCCGATAAAGTTAAAGCCAGAATTAAAGACCTTCTGAGCATACAATTTAAAAAAGGAGATGCCATGTCGGTGCTGTACCCAGCAGACAGGAAAGCCTGCGGAGGAGGACGCTCCGACGATCACCTGTGGTCTGTTTTTTCGGTCTGTACATATATCAGGGAAACAGGGGACAGGGAATTTCTGAATGAAAAGGTACCCTATTATGACGGGGGAAAAGGCACGGTTCTGGAACACCTGGAGAATGCCGTTAAGTTTACCATGGACAATCTTGGAGAGCATGGCATACCGCTGCTGCTGCTCAGCGATTGGAATGATACATTGGCTTCAATCAATAAAAAGGGTGGTTCCGAGAGCATATTCGTATTTTTCCAGCTGGCTCATGCAGTATATGAACTGCTGCTTTTATACAGGCAATACGGATATGGTGAAAAGGAGAAATGGGCATCGGAGATATATGCTTACTGCGAATCAAAACTTGACACCATCTGGGACGGAAAATGGTTCTTAAGAGCCTTTAACAGCTATGGTGAAAAATACGGAACAACTGATGACGAGTTCAATAGGATTTTTCTGAATCCACAAACCTGGGCCGTCATGAGCAGACTTCCAACCGAAGAACAGGCTCATTCGGCACTTGATGCCGTCCATGAGAGTTTAATGACTAAGTTCGGTTTGCTTATCCACTATCCTGCTCCTGATTTTTATGATGTTGAAAAAAAGGCTTATATGCCATGTGCTGCGGGAACAAAGGAAAACGGCGGAATTTTCTACCATACAAATGCCTGGGCTGTTATTGCGGAAGTCTTGCTTGGAAGAAATGAGCATGCTTTTGAATATTATAGTGCTGCGTTGCCCTGCAGAAGAAATGAGATTTCCGAGCTTTGCCGCATTGAACCTTACGTCTATGCATCACATATATTCGGAAAACAGCACCCGGAATTTGGGAAAGGTACAAATTCATGGCTTACAGGAACCGCGGCATGGATGTTCCTTGCGGCATCTCAGTATATACTGGGTATACGCCCGGATTATGACGGTCTCGTCATTGATCCCTGCATACCGAAGGAGTGGGATGGGTTTAAGGCCGAAAGAATGTTCAGAAATGTCAGGGTTATTATCACAGTAAAAAATACCGGCGGCAGTAAAAGAGTTGATAATGTGGTTGTTGATGGTAAAGTGCTGGAGGGCAATAGGGTTCCGGCTGCTTATTTAGAGGGAAAAACTCTGGTACAGGTATATACGGAGATATAAATATTACAATGCACTGGAAGGGGGGCTACTCAATTAATGGGTAGCCTCCTGTCCGATTGCGCAGAATGGTTTTAGCTGTGGTTGAAACCAGGCATGGCTGATGCTCTAAAGCTGAAGAAAACTGCGGAAGGTATCTATTACACTTTTTGCTTCCTCCAGGGACGACATTTCACTGAAAATTCTCATAACAGGCTCGGTTCCCGAGAAACGGCAGATGACCCAACCGCCGTCTTTGAAATATATCTTGCAGCCGTCAAGGTATGAAATTTTTTCTATATCCCATGGGAATTCAGGAATTTGCTTCTTTTCAAACAGGAGATTTGACAGTTCTGATTTGCGCTGACCTGTCATGCTGCAGTCAAATTCATCCATAGAGAAACTTCCATATTTAGTGTGTATATCCTTCAATATTTCATTCAGAGGCTTTCCGATTACACTTAGCATTTCAACTAAAAGTGAACCGGCATAAACACCGTCCTTACCCTGTATGTGCCCTCTGACCGTGAGGCCTCCGGAAGACTCTCCTCCGATGAGGGCATCGGTTTCCAGCATTTTTGATGAAATATGCTTAAAGCCTACCGGCACCTCATGACATTTCTCTCCAAATGCGGCTGCCATCCGGTCGAGGCAGTGGGTTGTCGCAATGTTTCTCACAACATCTCCCTTCCAGCCCTTGAATTCATGCAAATAAAAATACAACAGAACCAGGATGTCATTGGGATGTATAAAAGTTCCGCTGGAGTCGATCAGACCGATTCTGTCGGCATCCCCGTCTGTTGCGATACCCATATCGTAACCTCCCTGGACAACCAATTGGGACAGGTGATACAGCGTTGAACTGTTAGGCGAGGGAAGCCTTCCTCCAAACAGTGTGTCATGCCGGTCGTGTATAACATCCACCTGGCAGCGGCAGGTAAGCAGAATTGTCTGAAGGGTGGTTTTACTGACACCGTACATAGGATCGAGCAATATCTTTAAGTTCTTATTTTTAATTGCTTCGGAATCAATTATTTTAAGGATGCTGTCTATGTAACTGTTCTGTGGATTTATAACAGTTATGAGTCCTGCAGCAATTGCTTTGGCATATTCCATGCTGCGTATATCAGCCTTTGATATAAGGGCGATCTGGGACTCAATATCGTTTGTGACCGTTTCTTCGGCATCTCTGCCGCCTGAAGTGAACACTTTTACTCCATTATACTGAGCCGGGTTGTGACTGGCGGTCACAGCCATGCCGTAGGCGGCATTTTCTTTCATAACCTCATACATTATAAGCGGCGTAGGAGCATCATAGTCTATAAGGTTGACCTTAATTCCACCGGCTGCAAACACGCAGGCCATCCATTTGGAAGCCAGATCCGATAAAAACCTCCGGTCATATCCAATAACCACAGGCAGTGATTGTTTCATATCACGCTTGATCATTCTCACAAGTGCAAGGGATATGAGTTCCAGATTTTCCCGGGTAAAATCCTCAGCTATTATTGCACGAAAACCGCCTGTTCCAAATTTTATCATAGTAATACCTCCAATTAATCCTTCCGTAAATACCATTTATGGCTGTATTCTAACACCCGCCATATGAATTTTCAAGGAATTAGAAACAAATATGAACAACATGCAAGAATTCTCAACAAAAGTTCAGAATAGTCACATTGTATAAAAAAAGTTAAGATGCAATAATATTTTTGTAGATATTTAATAAAATTCGGGAGGAAAAAAATGAAAATGAAAAAATTTCTCAGTTCTATGTTAGCTGCAATTATGATTATGGGCGCAGTGGCTGGCTGTGGAAGTTCCAGCGGAAGTTCCTCTGAAAGCTCTCAGGCAGCAGCCGGTACTTCTGTAGCTTCAAGCGAGAGTACAGCTGCAAAAGCCGGTGGCTCAAAAACAGTCACAGTTTATTCTCCGCACCCGGCAGATCCTTTAAATGCAGGTATTAAGGAATTCCAGGAAAAGACAGGCATCACGGTAGATCTTGTAGCTGCCGGAACAGGTGAATTACTTAAAAGAATAGAAGCGGAAAGCGGCAATCCCCTGTGTGATGTATTCTGGGGCGGCGGAGCAGATTCACTGGCTGCATACAGCAAATACTTTGATACCTTCAAGCCCGCGGATATAGGCAGTATTGATCCGCAGTACGTAAGCAGGGATAATTTGTGGACAGGTGAATCACCGCTCCCGATGGTAATCATGTATAACAAAAAGCTTGTAGGTGAGGCCGATGTCCCTAAAGGTTGGGCCGACCTGACAAGTGCAAAGCTGAAGGGTAAAATTGCCTACGCTGATCCTGCGAAATCCGGATCTTCCTATACCATACTGTGTACAATGCTCACTGCTTTCGGAAAAGATGACGGAAAGGGCTGGGATTTTGTAAAACAGTTCGTGGGCAACCTGGACGGAAAGATTCTGAGTTCTTCAGGTGATGTCTATAAAAAAGTATCCGATGGTGAATACAGTGTCGGTTTGACTCTTGAAAAGGAAGCCGTTAAATATGTTCAGGCCGGTGCCGATGTCGGTATCATTTATCCGGCGGATGGTACATCTGCTGTTCCCGATGGAATCGCAATAGTAAAAGGCGGCAAGAACAAGGAAAATGCAGAAATCTTTGCAAATTTCGTCCTTGGAAAGGAATGCCAGACAATGATGTCAAATGATTTTTCCAGAAGATCGGTAAGAACTGACATCGAAGCTCCTGAAGGCCTTCCTGCAATAAAGGATATAAAATTTGTAGATTATGATTTTAACTGGGCTTCTTCAGAAAAAGTAAATATCCTGGAAAAATGGAAAGAGATTATAGTCGGATAAACCGCAGTGCGAAATAATACAGGATTAAAAAACACATTAAATAAATAATTGGAAATCAGTTTATACAGGCACCTTTCAGAAGCTGGAAGGCGCCTGTACAATATATGGCTATCTGGTAGTCTGTAACCTCTGTCTTGTCCTGCAAAAATTTTTCTCACCGGACAATACGTTTTAGATGTCACAGACTGCCGGGTTTTATGAGAAAAGGGGTTGAGTGGATGAGCCACGGTGTTAAGGTTTGTGATGTAGTTAAGAAATATGGTGATTTTATTGCAGTAGATAAAATATCCTGTGAAATCCGTGAGGGTGAATTTTTTACCCTGCTTGGTCCGTCAGGCTGCGGAAAGACAACTTTGCTGAGGATGATCGCAGGGTTTAATTCAATTGACGACGGTGAAATTTATTTTGGAGATAAAGTAATCAATCAGATAGAGGCTCATAAAAGAGACATAGGAATGGTATTCCAAAATTATGCCATATTTCCCCACATGACTGTATATGATAATGTGGCATATGGGCTTAAGGCCCGCAAGATTCCGAAAACCCAGATCGAAGCCAGGGTTATGGAGGCGCTTGACCTGGTTCAGATCAAGAATCTCAAGGACAGAAAGCCGTCCGAACTGTCAGGGGGGCAGCAGCAGCGTGTTGCGCTGGCACGTGCCATCGTTATAAAGCCGGGAGTTTTGCTGATGGATGAACCGCTTTCAAATCTGGATGCAAAACTTAGAGTACAGATGAGAACCATAATTAAGAAGCTGCAGAAGGATCTTGGGATAACAACGGTATATGTTACTCACGACCAGGAAGAGGCACTTGCCATATCAGACAGGATAGCAATAATGAAGTCAGGAAAAATCATGCAGCTGGATACACCGGCAGATATATATAAAAAGCCCCAGAATACGTTTGTGGCAGGCTTCATCGGAACCTCCAACTTTCTGGAGGTTCCGGTGAGATATGATGATAAGATGAAGACGTATATAAAAGTTGAGGGTGGCCTGGAATATCCCGTTAAGTTGAAAAGAAAGCTGGAAACGGCCATATTGTCAATCAGGCCCGAACAGTTTATCATAAACGGTTCGGACGGCAGGGGTATCCCCGGAGAAATCCAAATGTATACCTTTCTCGGAGATTTTGCAAATTATGAAATCAAGCTTCCGGGCGGTCAGGTGGTTGAAGCTAATGAGTATACCAAGGACATTGACTTTGTAAGAGCTATTGGAGACAAGATCAGGCTTGATTTTGACCCTGAAAAAGTCAGTCTGTTTGACCAGGAAGGGACGGAGGCATATCTATGGTAAATGAGGAAAGTATCGCTAAGAAAATAAGAAATCACTTTAACTTCTGGAATATCACCAAATACCTGTTTATCATACTCTTACTGGTATTCCTGGTATATCCGCTGTTTGCAATAATCTTCCGGAGCTTTTACAGCGGTGAAGGCGAATTCACCATGAAATTTTACAAAACGTTTTTTACAAAGGCATACTATTACCGCACTTTGATAAACAGCCTGAAGGTATCCGTCCTTACAACGGTGTTATCCGTACTGGTAGGGGTTCCGCTTGCATATATTACTTCAAGGTTTAATGTTTTTGGCAAAAAGTTAATAAATCTCCTGATTATCATGTCGCTGATGTCACCGCCTTTTATAGGAGCCTACTCATGGATAATGCTGCTGGGAAGAAACGGCTTTATAACAAATCTGTTTGAAAAGATAGGGATTACCATGCCTCCCATATACGGTTTCGGAGGGATCATCATGGTATTTACACTTAAATTATTCCCTTATGTTTATTTATATGTTTCAGGAGCAATGTCAAGTATTGACCGTTCTCTGGAGGAGGCGGCCGAGAATCTTGGTTCCAGTAAACTGAGAAGGGTATTTACTGTCACAATACCGGTAATCATGCCGACACTGGCCGCGGGAGCCATAATGGTATTTATGTCATCTTTGGCCGACTTTGGTACCCCCATGCTGATCGGAGAAGGTTACAAGGTGCTTCCTGTTCTGGTATATGAGGAATATATGAGTGAAATGGGCGGCAATGCCAACATGGCGGGTGCCCTCAGTGTTATAATAGTATTTTGCTCCACAGCGGTCCTTCTGATTCAGAAATATGTAATATCCAGAAAGAATTATATAATGACTGCCATGCGTCCCCCGATTATTGAAAAGTTATCCATGGCAAAGCGTATCTTGCTGACTGCAATATGTATGTTTGTGGCATTTGTTGCTTTCCTGCCCCAGGTAGTTGTTGTTATTACATCTTTTGTAAAAACGAGCGGTCCCATATTTGTAAAGGGTTTCAGTTTTGAGAGCTATGAAAAAATATTCTATAAATTATCAAAAAATATAACAAATACCTTCACCTATTCAATTATTGCCATCGTAATAATAATAGTAGCGGGTATGCTGTTATCGTACCTGATTGTAAAGAGAAAAAGTAAAATCAACAGTTTTCTTGACCTGCTGATAATGTTCCCTTATGTTATTCCGGGTGCGGTATTAGGTATATGCATGCTGGTAGCCTTCAACAAGCCGCCTGTCATATTGTCCGGATCTGCCGCCATTCTGATAATAGCCTACGTCATTAGAAAAATGCCGTATACCATCAGATCCAGCAGTGCACTTTTGTATCAGATTGAACCAAGTATAGAGGAAGCTTCTATCAATCTGGGGGTTTCACCAATGAAAACCTTCTTCAAAATCACTGCCCGTATGATGGCACCGGGAGTTTTATCAGGTGCAATCCTGAGCTGGATAACCACAATAAATGAGCTGAGTTCAAGTATAATGCTGTATAGCGGTAAAACAGCCACAATTTCGGTTGCAATATATACCGAGGTCGTACGCTCCAGCTTTGGTACGGCTGCGGCATTGGCTTCCATATTGACGGTTACCACAATTCTGTCCCTTTTATTGTTTAACTGGGTAAGCAAGGGAAAAGTTTCCGTAATTTGACATCATGAAATTATGTTAACTTTATTGTGACCATCTGTTATAATACAATTGAAATCGAGTCACGTTTGGACGGACGGTGCGGAATGCATTCTGACAAAAAAATCAGGTTGAGTTTTATTAAAAAACTATTCATTTGCTTTACCATTATGAGCTTTATACCGGTCCTGGTGCTGGGAACGCTCACATACACCATATCCTCCAGGGAATCAATGAGGAATCTTGAGAACCAGGCCTCAGAGACTGTGGACCAGGCATTAAACAGCCTGGGCAGAACACTGGATGAATATAAGTCTGCCATATCCTATTTTTGCAAAGACCAGGAAATAATCAGTATGCTTGATGCAGGGCGTGTTAACGAAAAAAGCCGTACTTCAATTTATCAGAAAATGTTTATTATGCTTGCGGGGAAACCAACATCGGTTTCAATGCACCTGATAAAGGCGGATGGAAGCTTCAGCGTTTCCACATCTCAAATACCGGATGTATATGACATAAAAAATCACAAGGATTGGGGAGTATTCCGTAAGCTTAATTCAAATGACGAATCCATGGAGTACTCCAACAGATATACTGCAAAAAACGGCATCAGGTACTGTATGGCGGTTGCCCATAACATAAAAAAAGATAATGATGTGCTGGGCTATGTGATCATAGACATACCTGAGGAAGCCATCAAAGCGGCACTTGGGGCGGTAAATCCTGCAATCCCCATGAAATATGCCGTTGCAGACAAGAACTATTACATTTTATATGATGAGACTTTTGGTTACAGGCCGGGAAGCTTTCTGGACAATAATATCCGGGATAAAATATATCAAATGCAGGCCGGAAAAAAGATCTATTTCGAAGAACCCTACAGGTTGCTGAGCTATAGTGAAACTAATGACGATTATCAGCTGAGAATAATATCTTCCGTGCCTGTTGAACTGGCTGTTATCAACAGCAATTATATTACAGTTACTACTTTGGCGGTGGCAATAGGTGCCATTTTAATGTGTCTCACTCTGTCCCCCATTATAATCCGGGGACTGACCAAACCGCTCAGTACAATAATTCACACCATGAACAGGGTCAGAACCGGAGATACGGCAGCAAGAGTCAGCGTCAAAAATAATGATGAATTCGGATATATAGGAAATAATCTGAATACCATGCTGGATAACCTGAATGAACTCTATCAGAAGGATCTGGAAAAGCAAAACAGACTTCGCCTTGCTGAATTGAAAGCGCTCCATTCACAGATAAACCCTCATTTTCTCTATAACACGCTTGACTCCATAAAATGGCTGGCAAAGCTAAGCGGAATTAATGATATTGTGGTGATGGTTTCTCAGCTTGGCAGACTTTTGAAGAGCAGTATCAATAATCAGAGGGATATTGTACAGATATCGGAGGAGCTGTCGCTTATCGGAAGCTATATTTCCATACAAAAAGTACGGTACAGCAATAAATTTGAAGTTGATATGGATGTTGACCAGAGTATTATGAGTTGTGAAGTCCCCAAGCTTATTATACAGCCCATTGTTGAAAATGCAATCATCCACGGTATTGAAGATAAAATAGGAAAAGCTCAGCTTAAAATCAGGGGCTGGAAGGATAATGACAAAATTATTTTTGAGATTACAGATGACGGTGTGGGTATGAGTGCAGACGACCTGGAGGGCATAAGGAAAAAGGTGCAGGCCGAGGATATGGGAAAAAGCAGTATCGGCCTTGCAAACGTGGATAAGCGGATAAAATTATACTACGGTGAACAGTATGGACTTGCAATAACCAGTGAAGCAAATGTAGGTACCATAATGAAGGTGGTCATGCCGTTTTTCGAAATACAGCAGGAAAAAGCGGAAGGTGAGTCTGAAGATCATGATTAGAATCGTTGTAGTTGAAGATGAAATTCTGGTGAAAAAAGGCCTGATACTGACAACAGACTGGCAGAAGTACGGCTGTGAAGTAGTTGGCGAGGCTTCCAACGGTTTTGAGGGTATCCGGCTCATTGACCGGGTAAAGCCGGACATTGTGATCACGGATGTCCGGATGCCCGGGCTGGATGGTATTAAAATGATAGAAAGCCTCAAGGAAAACGGGGTTAATTCTGAATTCATCATCATCACGGGCTACGGAGAATTTGAGTATGCAAGAAAAGCCCTGAAGCTGGGAGTGCGGGATTTTCTGGTCAAGCCCATTGACGATGATGACCTGGACAATGCCCTGGCAAATACCTGTCAGGCGGTACTGGATAAACAGAGGATTGAAAAAATCAGGGATAAGCTTGATAATATAGGTGAAAGCCGTGTAATGCTTTTCAAGGAATACATTGTTGACCAGGTGTCGGAGGACGATTACGTTGGAAGGGCTGTAAAATATATAAGCCTGAATTACAGTCTGGATATCACTGTAAAGACCGTAGCCGACAACCTATTTATAAGTGAGAGTTACTTGAGCAGGCTGTTCAAGTTAAAGGTGGGTCAGACTTTCGGTGATTACCTCACGTATTACAGAATAAAAAAGGCGTGTGAGTACCTGCGTGAACCTGACGGAAAAATATACGAAATAGCAGGAAAGATAGGGTACAGGGATCAACGGTATTTCAGCCTGATTTTTAAAAAGCTGGTGGGTGTGACGCCTAAGGAATTCCGGGATAAATTGAACAGGTAAACTTAAGTGATTTAGTAAAATTCATAAAGTCAATTACGATAGTAATTGACTTTACACATTGGCTCATGGAGGTTAATTGATGATAAAAAATATAATATTTGATATGGGAAACGTGCTGCTGGCATACACTCCGGATAAATATATCACAACACTGACAGAAGATACGGAGGCTGCTGAAGCTGTTCTCCGGGAATTGTTCCGCAGCAGTGAGTGGCAGGAACTGGATGCCGGCAGTATAACGGAAGAAAGTGCCGTAAAAAGTGTAAGCCTGAGGATTCCGCAATATTCCGATCTGGTCGGGAAGGCCATGGATAACTGGCATTCGGACCTGACGCCCATAGAAGGTATGGCAGACCTGGTGGAAAAGTTAAAAAGCCAAAACTATAATATATATTTGCTTTCCAATACAAGTATGAAGTTTTTCAGCTATATGGATAAAGTTGAAATGTTTAAACACTTTGACGGTTTTATAATATCCGCCAGGGAAAGATTGGTCAAACCCGACATAAAAATCTTCGAATGTATTTGTTCCAGATTCGGCTTAACTGCCGGAGAATGTCTGTTTATAGATGATTTACAGCCCAATATCGACGGGGCCGAAAGTGCCGGTCTCAACGCTCATCTGTTCCAGGGGGCTGAGGAACTGACGCAATTTTTGAAGAATAGTAATATTTTATAATTAAATTAACCGTCACGCGGTTATAATTGCTTCTCAACTTTGTAGTTAAACAGCTTATACGGATTATACCGGTACGCGAGTGCAACTTCATAAAATAAGATGCCCGGTTAAAAACAATTACTATAAATTGTAGACGAAGGTAAAGCGATTTTGCCGGCAAAGCAGCACGATGCTGCTTTGAGCTTCAAATCGAGACAGGATGTCGAGTTTGAGCGACGGCAAAACCGCTTTAAATGAGGCGATACAATTTTTGTAATTGTTTTGGGGGCGTCCTTATTTCATGAAGTTAGTACGGAAGTACCAGTTGATATAAAAATTACACAGGTAAAGCAAAATTTAAATTAATTTGCACAACAAGGTTTAAATTAGCCTGCACAACACGTTAATTCAGTTTATTACTTATGATGCTTTTCAGTTTATTGATTGTGTTCAGATTTTGAAGTAAAA
>JAEVZU010000009.1 GCA_023392075.1 Bacillota bacterium
AGACTGGGGCACTACCCCGAAAGCCATAGATACCTGTCTGAGCGTGGCCGACAGGTATGATGTCCAGGTTGCAATACATACCGATACACTGAATGAGGCCGGCTTTGTGGAGGATACCGTCAGAGCAGTAAACGGCAGGACCATTCATACCTTTCATACTGAAGGCGCCGGAGGAGGCCATGCTCCTGATATCATTAAAATTGCCGCATTCCCCAATGTCCTGCCGTCATCAACAAACCCTACAATGCCATTTACAGTGAATACAATTGACGAGCATCTTGATATGCTCATGGTTTGCCATCACCTGGACAGCAAGATCAGGGAAGATGTGGCTTTTGCGGATTCCAGGATAAGGCCTGAAACCATTGCGGCAGAAGATATCCTGCATGATATGGGTGTATTCAGCATGATGAGCTCCGACTCACAGGCAATGGGAAGAGTCGGCGAGGTCATAATCAGGACCTGGCAGACGGCCGATAAAATGAAAAAGCAGAGAGGCCCGTTAAAAAACGACAGCAGCGGAAATGATAACAACCGGATTAAAAGATATGTTGCAAAATATACCATAAATCCGGCAATAACTCATGGAATATCGCAATATGTGGGCTCTCTGGAACGCGGAAAACTGGCCGACATCGTTTTGTGGAAGCCTGCCATGTTTGGCGTCAAGCCCGAAATGATATTAAAGGGCGGGTTTATCATAGCAAGTAAAATGGGAGATGCCAATGCATCTATTCCTACTCCGCAGCCTGTTATTTATAAAAACATGTTCGGAGCTTTCGGAAGTGCCGTAAAAACCACATGTATGACCTTTGTATCAAAGCTGTCGCTGGAATCGGGAATGCTTGAGGACCTCAAGCTCCAAAAGCAGCTGGTGCCTGTGGCCAACTGCAGAAATATTACAAAAAAGGATATGGTAATGAATGATGCAACACCTGTAATAGAGGTGGATCCCGAAACCTATGAAGTAAGGGTGGACGGTGAACATATAATCTGCCGGCCGGTGGAAGAACTTTCACTTGCCCAGAGATATTTTCTTTTTTAGAGCAGATTTGCGAAGCAAATTTCTTGAAGGAGGTTAGCCATGCTGATTGACAGTATTGTGTGCAGTAAACCCGGGAAGATTGACCTGACGGGTTTTGAATTGGATTATGTTGAAATCGAATGGTATGAAGTATCCAAAAAAATTCTCCATAAAGTGAGCAGAAAGGGTGCAGAGATTGGAATAAAGCTAAATATTGACCGGGCCGTCTGGCATGGGGATATTTTGCACCTGGAGGGGAACAGTGCCCTCATTGTTGAAATTCCGGAGTGTGAATGTATTGCCCTGGAGCCCAAAACCTTGGCTGCCATGGGCAAGGCCTGCTATGAAATCGGCAACAGGCATTCCCCTCTGTTTTATCAGGAGGAGAGGCTGCTGATGCCCTATGATCCCCCGCTGCTGGAGGCTTTGAAAAAATGCGGGTTTGAGGCATACAAATGTTCCGCCAGGCTGATCCGGCCCCTGGGCGGTGGGAACGGAGGACATTCCCACAGTCATTCCCAGAGACATACTCATGAACATTCACATGAACATTCACATGAGCATGAAAACAAACGGGAGACTGTCCGTGAACACGAACACCACACAATTCTTGAACAGGGGCATTCATATGAACTCACAAACTCCAGCCGGTAAAAGCCTGTCCAGACTGCGGTCATACCTGCATCTGCTCCACCTGAGCGATCCGCTTCTTCCCATAGGAGGCTTCACACACTCCTATGGCCTTGAAACATATGTGCAGAAGGAACTGGTGAACAGCAGCACCCAGGTGAAAAAATATCTGGAAGCCTATTTGAGGCATAATTTTCTGTATAATGATCTGCTTGCCATGCGGTTTGCCTGGGAAAATACAGAGAAAAGCAATATTGAAGGACTTGTTGAATTAAACAATATTTTATGTGCGGCCAAAGCGCCCAGGGAATTGCGCAATGCCGGCACAAAGCTGGGATTGCGGCTTGTAAAGATAATTGAAAGCCAGTTGAGCGGCGAAGCTTTGTTTACAGGGTATCTTGAGGCGGTTAAAGCCGGTAAATGTGAAAGTAATTACTGTGTTGTATACGGAATGGCGTCATATTTGTTCGGTATCGGCAAAGAGGAGGCTATGACCGCCATTTCATATAATACGGCTTCAACAATAATAAACAATTGTGCAAAACTCATACCCATCAGCCAGATGGAGGGTCAAAAAATACTTTTTGAAGCGCAGGCATTTATTTCAGAGCTGGTTGAAAAAGCCGGTGGACTTCAGCCGGAGGACACGGGCATGTGCAGCACAGGCTTTGACATCAGATCCATGCAGCATGAGAGACTATATACCAGAATTTATATTTCTTGAAAGGAACAGTGTATTATGGGATACGTTAAAATAGGAATCGGAGGGCCTGTAGGCTCGGGAAAGACGGCGATGATAGAGAGACTGACAAGAAAATTGTCGGGGCAGTACAGTATCGGAGTTGTTACAAACGATATCTATACCAAAGAGGATGCGGAATTTCTGATAAAAAACAGTGCTTTGCCCGCAGGGAGAATCATCGGTGTTGAAACGGGAGGCTGTCCGCATACCGCCATAAGGGAGGACGCTTCCATGAACCTGGAAGCCGTTGAGGAACTGACAAATAAATTCAAGGATATAGAGATAGTTTTTATTGAAAGCGGCGGAGACAACCTGTCGGCAACTTTCAGTCCCGAACTGGCGGATGCCACCATATATGTTATTGATGTGGCTGAAGGGGATAAAATACCCAGAAAAGGCGGCCCGGGAATAACCAGGTCCGATCTGCTTGTGATCAACAAGATAGACCTTGCACCATATGTGGGGGCCAGCCTGGAGGTAATGGACAGGGATTCCAGGAAGATGAGGGGCAGCAAGCCCTTTGTTTTCACCAATCTGAATACCAATGAGGGTTTGGATAAAGTTATCGGCTGGATAAAACGAAGTGTACTTCTGGAAGGAATTTAACCGCATGGGAGGTGAGTCCTTGATTAATATGTTCGGGTCCGAGAGCAGACTTTACATTAAAACCGGGCTTTCCAACAACAGAACCATAGTTGTAGACTCCTATTTTACTGCTCCGTTCAAAATAGTCAAACCCTTTTACAATTATGACCGCAATATGGCCGAAATCATGGTTATGAGTGCATCGGCAGGTGTAATGGAAGGCGATTGCTACAGGACTGAAATTGAAGTGGGAAGAGCTTGTGCCTTGTCGCTGAAGGGGCAATCCTACACCAAGATACATAAAATGACGGAAGGTTATGCAAAACAGGAAAATATATTCAAAGTCATGGAAGATGGTTTTTTCGACTATGACCCCAGGCCGGCCATACCTTTCGGAGCTTCGGATTTTGTTTCGGGGAGCTCCTGCTATTTATGCAAAGGGGCCAAATATCTATATTCCGAAATAATATCCTGCGGAAGGGAAAAAAGCGGAGAATATTTTAATTTCAGAAGATACAAAAATTATAACAGGGTTTTTTACTGCAATCAGCTGATTTTTCTTGATAATCAGGAATTGACACCTGAAGCTCAGGAGTTAAGCGGCCCTGGCTTTTTTGAAGGCTATACTCATCAGGCTAGTCTGGCATATTTTTATGATGCTCTGGACAGGGAAGCCGCTGTGGAAAAGCTTTTTAAGGTGCTTCAGACATATGACGGCATTGAAGCAGGAATTTCCACAACATATAAATACGGCATAATAATAAGAATATTGGCTTATAGCAGTGATATTCTTGAAAATATTTTTGACTCAATACGAAACATAATATATGACCTGAGCTCGGGACAGACTGATAAACTTAAGCTCAATGATATACGCATATAAAATTATGACACGGCCGGCATATACTTCTTTAAATTGCATCGAGTATTGACAGCTTAATCTTTCAATGGTAACATGTTGGTTAATTATTAGTTATATAAATGTTTCATGAGGTTAAATATATGGAAAGCATGCCACTGTTAACAGAAAGAATTACACATGAATTGCGCAATCAGGTTTTACAAATGAGATGCGATACTATGGTCAAAATACCGTCTGAAAGAGAATTAACCGAAATATTTAATGCAAGCCGGCCAAGTATAAGGCTGGCAATAAAAAATCTGATTAGTGAGGGTTTATTGATTCAGGAGCAGGGAAAGGGAACTTATGTAACTCCCAAAATTAAAATTCATACTCTTGATATCATTTGTTCTCCGGATATAAAAAGGAATGATCCGTTTTATAACAGCTTTCTTGTAGAGATAACAAAATTTGCAGCAAAACAATCAATGAACCTCTTTATTGTTGATTATAATCAAATCATGAACACATACCGGGAATCTCCGCTGGTAATAGTCGGATCTATTGATGATAGTGTTTTAGAGTTGCTTAAAAAGGTATATAAAACAATTATTGCTTTTCAAAGTTATCCGGATCATAACGAATTTACCCAAATTTATTTTGATCATTATAAAATAGGCTATATGGCTGCCAACATTCTTGCAAAATTTAATCACAAAAATGTTATACATTTTGCCGGCCCTGAAAAGTATGTGTCTGCTTTGAACAGAAAAGTCGGTTTTGAAGATGCAATGAAAAAGTTACACAATAATTATAGAATAATCACTGAAAAGATGAATTGGGCGGGTGGATATAAGGCCGGAGATGTATTAATTAATGAGTACACTGATAAAAACCGGCCTACAGCGGTTTTTGTAGCAAATGACTGGATGGGGATAGGACTTATACAGAAGTTAAAGGAAAATGGGTTAAGAATACCGGAGGATATTTCCATCGTCGGTTGTGATGACATTCCTCTAGCAAGTGAATTTTCACCCACCTTGGCAACATTTTCTTTAGATATGAAGGTTTTGATTAATGAATTGTTTGCAGCCTTGAATGTGATGCATTCGTCGGATTATTACATGGGGAAGAAAATTCTGCTGTCTCCAACCTTTATTCCGAGAGATTCTCTTAAAGCCAACGGTAAAAAGAGAAGTTGACAAACAATAAAGGCTCCCTGTTTATATCAAAGTTAAATAAACAGAGCAATTTGAAATACAATTTTATAAGAGCAGAGCAATAGCATGTGAAGTGCACCCCAACGTTGGATGAAAAAATCTGACTTTTGGAGGTGTACTTTTTTGTGACTAAGTTCAGTAAAGATTTTCGTATATTATGAATTAAGTATTGACATCAAATAATTCAAGTGGTAACATAATGGTAAAGTATTGATAAACAATTATTAACCAATATAAATGCTTTTTATAATAGTCAGATGCTTTTATTTCATAGATTGCTTTAACATGTATAGAAAGATGAAATTCACTGAAACCAAATCTCAATTTATCCATTTGTTTACATTTATATTACAAATTTATTAATTTGGTAATAGCAGATTATTTAATAAAAAATATTATCGAAGGAGGTCTATTTGTTTACATAAATAGTACAATTCATATCTGTCTGTCGTTACCATTGTAATAGAACAAATATAAGGAGGAATAATTTAATTATGAAAAGAGTTATGAGTTTGGTTATTATCCTTGTTTTGCTTGTGACAACCGTTGCTTGCAGTGACTCCAAGGACCAATCAAAACCCGGCACTTCGTCTGCCGGCAGTGTGGCAGACACGAACGGCAAGTATAAAGAGGCACCACAGCTGGCACAATTGGTGAAGGACGGCAAATTACCTGCGGTTGATCAAAGACTGCCTGAGGAACCTTTGGTGTCTTCTGCAAAAGAAGTGGGTAAATATGGAGGAGTGTACAAAGGCGCGGCTTTTGGACCGAAAACCGGACAGGCCGATGAAGAGACTTTGAGAATGACCGGTCTTTTAAGATTTGAACCTGATCTGAAAACTTTTTCACCTTTTCTTCTGAAGGATTACAAAGTATCTGAGGATATGAAGGAATACACCTTTATTCTCAGAAAAGGTTTGAAATGGTCAAATGGTGATCCTGTAACCGCTGATGATTTTATGTTCTGGTATGAAGATATACTGATGAACAAGGATATTCAGCCAATTATAACAAATTTGCTTGATTATCAGGTTGATGGGCAATTTATGAAGATGGAAAAGGTTGACGATTTTACGGTAAAATGTGTTTTTCCCAAGCCCAATCCGTCATTTGATATAATAATGGTTAAAAACACTTCCGGAAATAATCAGCCGAGAAACTTTCTGGCTCCCAAGAACTATCTCAAACAGTTCCATATAAAATATAACCCCGATGCCGAAGCTTCGGCCAAAAATGAAGGCTATGCCAGCTGGACGCTTTGTTTTCAGGCGCATGCCTTTAACAGTGCTGATGCCACGGATACAAAGGCTCCCGATATTACTCCCTGGGTTTTGACTAAAATTGATGAACAGGGAAATAAATTCTTTGACAGAAATCCTTACTATTTTGTAGTGGACAAGGAAGGAAATCAGCTTCCATATATAGATCAGCAGCAATCAGTCATAGTTAAGGATGCCCAGGTAAGGACATTGAAGCTTATAAGCGGTGAATTGCATGCGGCGGCAGAAAATCCCCTTCCGGTAAAAGACTATACTCTGTACAAGGAAAACGAACAAAAGGGTAATTACAAAGTCATGCTGTGGGGCAATACCCGCGGATCTGATGCAATGATTACATTCAATCTAAATCATAAAGACTCGACAATGAGAAAAGTCTTTAACGAAGTAAAATTCAGGCAGGCTATGTCTCTGGCCGTAAACAGGGATGAAATCAATAAGACACTGTATTTTGACAAGGCTGATATAAGACAGGCCGTACCGCCGGCAAACACTTCTTTCTATGAGGACTGGATGGGCAAGTATATGATAGAATACAGCCCGGACAAAGCAAATGCACTGTTGGATGAGCTTGGCTACAAATGGGATGCAAACCATGAAGTGCGTTTGATGCCCAATGGCAAGCCGTTTAATATAATTCTTGAAACAACGGAGGAATATATTCCTGTTAGCCAGATGATAACAGAGTACTGGACAAAAGTCGGAGTAAAGACTACTTTAAAGCAGCAGGAAAGAACTTTCTGGATAGAGAGAGGAAAGACAAACGACAGGGATGTTCAAGTTGCTACAATGGACTCGGTACAGGAATTTGCACTCAGATCAAAAAAAATGAGCCGCTTGAATCCGGCATCTACACAGTCTGAATCGGAATTTATCGTCAATTGGAAAAACTGGTTTGCCACAAACGGTGCAAACGGTGAAGAGCCACCGGCGGAGGTTAAGGATCTGTATCAGAAATGCTTGACCTTCTCCACTATAAAGCCGGGTTCAGATGAATACATAAAATTGGGCAAAGAAATTATTACAACAACTACAAATAACCTTTGGATGATCGGTACGGTTGTGTCGCCGCGTGTGGTAATAATAAGCAACAAGCTGGGGAATACCCCTACGGAAGGCACTTTTGCGTATGACTACAATTTCTGGAATCCGTACAAGGGTGATTCATGGTACTTTAAATAATAATTTAAATAATGAATAGGAGTGGGAAAGACTTCTCAACTCCCCGGGAGGGGTCTTTCCCATATTCTTTAGCAGTGTGTTAGTTTATACAAATAAAGGTGGTTTGTAATCATGATGGAATATATTGTTCGTAGATTTGCTTTTATGCTTCTTTTACTTGTTTTGGTTTCAATATTTTCTTTTATCCTAATTCAACTTCCTCCCGGTGATTATGTAACTTCCTATATTTCACAGATGCAGGCACAATCGGGTATAACAGTTGATGAACAGACAATAGAGAATATCAAGGCGGAATACGGTATTGACCAACCGGTATATACGCAGTATGTAATGTGGGTAAAGAACATGCTTCACGGGGATTTCGGAAAATCCTTCGAGTGGAATAAACCTGTTTCACAGTTATTGTCGGATACTATGCCATTAACAATTCTGCTCTCCCTGTTAACGTTAATTTTTACATATATAATCGCAATTCCGATCGGGATATACTCAGCCAGACATCAGTATTCATTTCTTGATTATGTATTCTCTTCCATAGGTTTTATAGGGCTTGCCACTCCAAGCTTTTTCATAGCACTGATTGCAATGTATTTTCTGAACGTCAAGCTTGGTATAAGCGCCGGAGGGGTAAATTCCGTAAATTTTATTGATGCACCCTGGAGTTTCGCTAAATTATTGGATACCCTGGCGCATTTTCCTCTTCCGATTATCGTTATAGGATTGGCCGGAACTGCCAGTGTTATACGTATTATGAGAGGAACTTTACTGGATGAACTAAAGCGTCCTTATGTTACCGCAGCCAGAGCCAGAGGTATAGAAGAGAGAACTCTTCTATACAAATATCCCGTACGCGTGGCGTTAAACCCGATTGTAAGTACAATCGGAAGCATACTGCCCGGCATAGTATCGGGTGCTACCGTTACCGCAATTGTTCTGGATATCCCAACAGTGGGAACACTTCTCTATACTTCATTGCTGTCACAGGATATGTACCTTTCAGGAGCATGTATCATGCTGCTGTCTTTTCTGACAATTATAGGTATGTTCATTTCGGATGTGCTGCTGGTGCTTGTAGACCCCAGAATAGCGCTCGCAAAGTAATGGTGTTTAATCAGGCTATAAATCAATAGGAGGGTGAGTCATTTGAAATTCAGAAAAAAAACGGTAAATGCCGAGGATAAATTATATGTGGCAACGCAATGGCAGCTGATGATGAGAAAGTTCAAAAAGCATAAGGTTGCCATAGCAGGACTTGTAGTACTTGTACTTTTTTACCTGATAGCCATATTTTGCGAGTTTTTTGCAGTACAGGATATTAATAAGAGGGATACAAACTATCTTTATGTACCTCCTCAAAAAATACATTTTGTTGATTCCACGGGCAAGTTTTCATTAAGACCATTTGTATACGGATTAAAATTGGATACAGATCCCGAAACCTGGAGAAAAATTTATACCGAGGATAAGACTAAAAAATATCCCATATCCTTCCTTGTAAAGGGTGATCCCTATAAGATGTGGGGATTGGTAAAGGGTGATATCCATTTCATGGGAGCCAACGGAGGTCCGCTGTTTTTATTTGGTACCGATGAGTCGGGCAGAGATTTGTATTCACGTATTATATATGCTTTGAGAATATCTCTGACGATAGGTTTGGTCGGAGTAGCCTTCACATTCATACTTGGATGCTTGTTCGGCGGTATTTCGGGTTACTATGGCGGGAAAGCCGATATGATAATTCAGAGGATAATAGAATTTCTTATGTCCATGCCGAGTATACCGCTATGGATGGCACTTTCGGCAGCCTTTCCAAAAGATTGGTCTTCTGCAAAAATTTATTTTATGATTACCATAATACTTTCACTGATGGGTTGGACCGGGCTGGCACGCGTAGTCAGGGGCAAGCTTCTCGAACTCAGGAATGAGGACTTTGTATTGGCTGCCAGACTGGCCGGTGCAACAGATAGATATATAATAGGAAAACATTTACTCCCAAGCTTTATGAGTTATCTGATTGTAAATATTACTATTGCAATACCGTCAATGATTTTGGGAGAAACCTCACTCAGCTTTCTGGGAATAGGGCTGAGAGCACCTATTGTCAGTCTTGGTGTACTATTAAAAGACGCCCAGAGTATTAACTCAATTGCCGTTAATCCGTGGCTTCTGATACCCGGAATATTTATAGTTATCGTTGTAATGGCATTTAACTTTCTTGGAGACGGACTCAGGGATGCGGCCGATCCATACAAATAGTTGGAAAATGGTTGGAAAATGAAGGCTGAATTTTTTGAAAATATATTACCCTCTATTGACAAGGTACAATACGTTTTTGAGTGGTTAATTTGCCCTGCGGCTGCGTTGATGCCGCTTGCAAGGCACAAAGCCTTACTGCGCGCCTTTGCCTTGCCGCAAGGCAAGGACGACGACAAAGAAAAGTGCCAAAATAGCCGGCGTGAGGCGTGTTATACATTGTCAATAGAGGGTATCAAAAAGGAAGATGAAAATTGGATGATAAAATTTTAGAAATAAAAGAATTAAAAACCTACTTTAAATTGGATGAAGGCACGCTTAAAGCTGTTGACGATGTCAGCTACTCCCTGCACAGGAAAGAAACAATAGGGATTATCGGAGAAAGCGGCTGCGGAAAAAGTGTAACCGCTCATTCCATATTAAGAACCATCCAACTTCCTGGTAAGGTCATTTCAGGAGAGATAAATTACCGCGGAGAGGATGGAAAGGTCGTTGATCTTGTAAAACAGGATCCAAACGGTAAATATATGAGAGGTTTAAGGGGAAAAGACATATCCATGATATTTCAGGAACCCATGGCAAGCCTGTCACCAGTGTATACCATAGGAAGCCAGATAGTGGAAGCTGTGAGGGTCCATAACAGAAAAATGTCAAAAAAGGAGGCGATGGAGGTATGTGTAGATATGCTGACCAGAGTTGGGATGCCAAATCCCGCCATGAGAATGAATGATTATCCCCATCAGCTGTCCGGAGGAATGTGCCAGAGAGCGATGATTGCCATTGCACTTGTAAACAAACCTAAAATTTTGATTGCCGACGAACCCACAACGGCTCTGGATGTGACGGTACAAGCCCAGATAACAAGCTTGATGCAAAGTCTTCAGCAGGAATTCGGAATGTCTATAATATACATTACTCATGATATGGGTGTGATAGCAGAGGTAGCCGACCATATAGCCGTAATGTATCTTGGGCGCATTGTAGAAAGAGGAAGTACAAAAGAGATTTTTGAGAATCCCCTGCATCCATATACGAAACGTTTGTTGAAATCAATCCCGAAACTCGGCAGAAAAACCGGTGCAAGGCTGGATGCAATTAAAGGAAATGTACCTGTACCTCTGGATCCGCCCGTACAGTGCGGTTTTTGCTCCCGGTGTCTGGAGGCCATGGAGGGTCTGTGCGATATCAGGATTCCGCCACTGTTGGAAGTTTCAAAGGACCATTATGTAAGATGCTTCCTCGAACACGGTAAGGAGGGTGATTACAATGCAGGATAACAAAAGCGGCAAGGTATTGCTCGAGGTAAAATCCCTTAAAAAATATTATCCCATCGAAAAAGGTTTTATGAAAAAAGTAATTGGTCATGTTAAAGCTGTTGACAATGTCAATCTTTTTATCAAAGAAAATGAAACCCTGGGTCTGGTTGGAGAATCCGGCTGTGGAAAAACAACCCTGGGAAGATGTATTTTGAGGACAATTGACCCGACCGACGGAAAGGTGCTGTTTCATTTTGATGAAGCTAAACCGGTGGATTTTACCTCCCTGGAGAAAAGAGAAGTCAGGGAGATGCGCAAGTATATGCAGATGATCTTTCAAAATCCATATTCCTCTTTAAACCCGAGAATGACTATTTTTGATATTGTTGCCGAACCTATGAGACTGGCCGGAACGAAGAATGAGGATCAGATAGTTGATAATGTCAAGAGGCTGGTTGATCTTGTAGGACTTGAAATAAAGCACCTGAACAGGTATCCTTATGCATTCAGCGGAGGACAGAGACAGAGGATAGGCATAGCCCGCTCACTTGCTCTCAGCCCGCGTTTTGTTGTGGCTGATGAGGCGGTTTCGGCACTGGATGTTTCGATTCAGGCGCAAATACTTAATTTGCTGCAGGATTTACAGAAAGAATTGAAATTAACATATTTATTTATTGCCCATGATCTGAGTGTCGTGGAGCATATATCAGACCGGGTATGTGTCATGTATCTGGGGAGAATGGTGGAGCTTGCTGAAACAGAGGATTTGTTTATGCATCCAAGGCATCCGTATACTGAGGCACTTATGTCGGCCATACCTGTACCTGATCCGGATAGAAAAGAAAAGCGTGTCTTATTAAGAGGCGAAGTAGCAAGTGCGGCAAATCTGCCATCCGGGTGTTGTTTTCATCCAAGGTGCAGATTTGCCAGAGATATATGTAAAAATGAAATACCGGAGTTACAGGAAATATCGCCGGAGCATTTTGTGTCCTGTCATTTTGCAAAGGATCTTGAATTATCAGGTGTTATGGATAAACAAAAATAATAATTATAATTATGTAAGGAGATAAAAATGCAGAAATCTAAAAAAGTAAATGTTGAGGTAGATTGTAAATCCGTTACCGGGGATTTGAAACACACATGGAGATATATAGGGTATGATGAAAATAATTTCACAACTACACCTCAGGGAGAAGAACTTATTGCTAAATTTGGCAGCCTGGAGGACGCACCTTATTATTTCAGAACCCACCATATGCTCTGTACAGGAAACCTCTATGGTACTTATAAATGGGGCTCTACGAATGCGTATTCTGAAGATAAAGAGGGCAACCCGGTTTATAACTGGGAGGTTGTTGATAATATTCTGGATGTATATTTGAGAAATAACAGCAAGCCTTTCTTCGAAATCGGGTTTATGCCTTGGGATCTGGTTGATCCGAAGAATTTTGAGGGCATAAAAAAGTGGGAATTAAGAAATGAGTATCAAAGAATATTCTGGGCTTATCCGCCTAAAGATTACAAAAAGTGGTATGACTTGATTTATAGTCTTGTTAAGCATTGTGTAGATAAGTATGGGCAGGAGGAAGTGCTGACCTGGTATTGGGAACTGTGGAACGAGCCGGATATTTTCTATTGGCAGGGGACCTGCGAAGAATTCTGTAAGCTGTTTGATTATACTGAGGCCGCAGTTCATGCTGTACTTCCGGAAGCAAGACTGGGTGGTCCTGCAACAACTGATCCTGTGCCCGGCTCCAGGTCACTTGCCTTCCTTGAAAAATTTCTGGACCACTGCTCCAATGGAATTAACTTTGTGACAGGTGAGAAGGGTACGAGACTTGATTATATAACTTTCCATACAAAGGGCGGCGGATATGCCTTTTCTTTGAACGCAGAAAAAGAAACACCGTCCGTTAAAAAACTTGTAGAACAGGTGAAGACAGGCGTTGAAGTCATTGCAAAATACGGTTATGGCGACAGAGAAGTTGTATTATCGGAAGCGGATCCTGATGGTTGGGCTGCAGGCGGAAGATTTGATAACATAAATATGAATTTCAGAAATACAGAATATTATGCGACCTATGTTGCTTCAAGCTACCATCATACAGAAATGCTGGCAAAGTCCATGAATGCAGATATCCGACCGATTGCCTGGGCATTCATGTTTATGGCGGACAGATGTTTTGACGGTACAAGGTCATTTACTACCCAGGGAATTGATAAAGCAGTTTTAAATCTTTTTAAAATGTATGGAAAGATGGGGGATAAAAGTCTTCATTTCAAAAGTTCTCAGGAAAAAAATGTACTTCAATTCAAGGATAATTTCGGTACGGGAGAAGAACCGGATGTTTCGGGTATGGCTGGCATGTCCGGCAATGGAGATATTCAGATAATGATTTACAGCCACCATGATGACTGGGATGTTGAGATGGATTTTGAAATTGAATTGGACATTTCGAATTATATCATAGGTGAGAAGGCGTTTATCAGTCATTACAGAATTGATAAAAATCACAGTAATGCATATACGGAATGGGTAGCACAGGGTAAGCCTGATTTTCCTGATGCCGTTCAATATGAAAAAATAAAATCAAAAGATTCTCTGGAACTTATGGAACCAAAGAAAGAGGTAACAATTAGCGGGGGAAATATCAGGCAGGTATTTAAACTTCCGGCACATGCCGTATCATTACTGGTAATTTCAAAGGAATAAGTTCAGATATTAAAGGAATGAGGATTAGAAATAATTTATGGTTCAGTTGTAATGACTCAAAAGGGAAAATGTATTGTTCTATTTTAGATTTAAGGGAGCAGTTTTATGGCTAAATTACACTTGAAAAAGTTTTTAGTTCGTGCTGAATATAAACACCGCCCTGAAAAAATATCCGGAAAAGCTTATTCTAAAAAAAATGTTTCAGAATTTCTTACAAAAAGATTTTATATCCTTAATTCTAAAAGTTTTGTAAGGAAAATAGGCATAAAGTACAGGCTTATAGGTGCATTTTTACTCCTTTCCTTTATACCGCTGGCAATTACCGGGATAATATCCTATGTAAAGTCCAGTAAAGCTATTGAAAATAAAATAAGCATATATTCCGAACAGATAATTCAGCAAATCAACGGAAATCTCAGATTTGAAATGGATAAGTATGAAAGTGAACTGGATAGTATCGGCGGCCTTGAACTTATTCAGAAGAAAATATTGAATTTAGATTTATCCGATTCCTTCGAAAAAGATATGGTTATAAATGAAATGCAAAACATATTGAGACAGAGGACTTCAAAAATAAGTGAGCTTTCAGGAATTGCCATTGTTCTGGATAACGGAACAATACTGCGGCCGGCTGACAGTAACAGTGATTTGGATGATCTTTACAAGAAAACAGCTGATACCGTTAAGAGCCGGAAGGAGCTGAGCCCGGTCTGGACCGCTTCTGTTGACGCAGCCGGGAATAATAACCTGGTTGTAGCCCGGAAGGTATCTACCGAATCCAATATAGAAATCGGTACTTTGGTTATTACACTTAAAGAAGAAGCTTTCACCAATGACTACAGCAGGGTTAACATTGGTGACGGCTCCAAAATCTTTATTATGGACTCAAAAGGTGTAATCATCTCAAGTGTAGATAAATCTTTGACTGACGGTTCAAATTACAAGGATACCGGCTTTATAAAAGAACTTGGTGAGGTTAAGGAAAGTACCGCTTTTTCATATGACAATACACTTGTAGCTTTTACCGGACTGACAGGAACCGATTGGTTTGTTATTGCCCAGATTCCGTATAAATACCTGACCGCAGAAACCAGAGATATAGGAGCAAGTATACTGGTGATTTCTCTGGTATGTTTGTTTGTTGCAGTTGCATTGTCATTCGCAATATCATTGAGTATCTCAGAGCCGGTGAACCAACTAATAGCTCATATGAAAAAGGCCGAAGAAGGCGATCTTACATTTTACATGGAAACTGACGAAATGGTGTTCAACGATGAAATAGGAATTATGTCTGCCCATTTCACAGCAATGATTAAGAAAATACATTTGCTGGTATCCAGGGTAAATACCTCCTCGGCAATTGTTGTTAACAATACAGGTGAAATTAAGGCAGATGCCCGGCGGTCCTATAATGCTTCTGCCCAGATTGCCGAAACCATACAGGAAATAGCAAAGGGTTCATCGGAACAGGCAGATGAGATATCCGGCGGTTTGACAAGCTTAAACAATCTTTCGGATGGAATTGCCAGGGTGGGCAGTGATCTGAATAATGTGGCAGTAATTGCGGAAGGAGCAAAAGAGCTCAGCAAAAATGTGATAGATACCGTCAAAATGTTAAATGACAAGGCGCTTGAAACGGGTAACGTATCTGAGCGAATCGTAAATGATATAAGTGATTTAAATACCGATATGAAAGAAATTAAAAAAGTGATTAAGGCGATTGACAGTATTGCAGAGCAGACAAATCTGCTGTCATTGAACGCAGCAATTGAGGCGGCAAGGGCCGGGGAAGCAGGCCGGGGCTTTGCCGTGGTCGCAGGAGAAGTAAAGAAGCTGGCTGAGCAATCAAAGAACTCGACAATTATGATCAATAATATTATCGGTAATATTCAAAGAAAAACGGAACTTACCGTAAACGCGGCAAATAGCGGTAATTTAATAGTAAAAGAACAGATGGAGGCTGTGACAAATGCAAATGCTGCTTTTGAAAAGATATCTGCTGCAATGGAGAGTATTTCGGAACATATGAATGATTTGCTTTCTCCTGTTGAACGGATGCTGGCAGATAAGGATAAAACACTGAGTGCTATGCAAAATATATCTGCCGTATCAGAGGAAGCAGCGGCAACCTCCGAACAGGTTTCTGCAAGTGTCCAGGAGCAGCTGGCAGGGTATGAACAACTGTCATATTTATCGTCAGAGCTTAATAATATGGCCGGAGAGCTTAGTGCTGCAATCTCAACCTTTAAAATAGCATGAATATGGATTGACTTAAACAAAGCTGAGTATGAATAAACCAGATAAAAAAAGGAGAGTAAAATTATGAGTACGGATTTAAGCACAAAAACACTTGGAATCATCCATGCATCCATGATTACAGCTAAAGCTGTACAAAAGTATATTGATGAAATAATACCTGAGGTTAAAATAATGCATGTAGTTGATGATACTATCCAGAGGGATAACATAGCGGCTGGCGCCGGTATAATCCCAAAAGTGAATTATTATAAGTTTGCACAATATGCACATAACCTGGAAGAGGCAAAAGCAGATTTGATAATGCTTGCATGTTCAACCTTCAATTATGCGGCTGAACTGGCGAGACCTATGATTAATACTCCAATCGCGCAAATTGACAGGCCAATGATGGAACTGGCGGTTAAAACGGGAAAACGCATTGGACTGTTGGCTACACTTCCTACAACGGTACCTTCGTCCGAAAGACTGTTAAAAATAGCTGCTGCAGAGGCAAATAAAGCTATTGAAATAAAAACAGTGTTATGCAGTAAGGCTTTTGAGGAATTTGAAAAAGGAAATGTGGAGGGACATAATAAAATTCTGATTAAAGAAATAGAAAACCTTTCAGATGAGGTAGATGTGATTGTTATGGCACAACTGTCAATGTCGGCACTGGCACCATATTTAAAGAACACAAAAGTACCGGTTTATAACAGCGGCTTTACGGGTTTTACAAGAGTGAGAGAAATGCTGGAAGCAATGATATAAAAAGAAATGAGGTTATTATTATGGCTTATTCAATAAAGCAGTTAGAGCAAATTGCAAAAAAAGTAAGGTTTAATATTGTCAGAATGATAGGGCCGGAAAAAGCCGGACACCTGGGTGGATCGTGCTCTATGGCTGATATTGCGGCAGTACTTTATTTTCATAAAATGAGGCATGATCCCGCAAATCCCAAAATGCATGACAGGGACAGATTTCTATTGAGCAAAGGTCACTCGGCTTTAGTACAGTATTCTGTATTGGCTGAGGCGGGTTATTTTCCAAAAGAAGAGTTACTTAAACTTAAAAAACTGGGTTCCATATTACAGGGGCATCCCGATATGAATAAGGTACCTGGTGTTGAAGCAAATACAGGTTCGCTGGGTCAGGGCCTTTCAATTGCGGCAGGTATGGCTGCAGCAGGTAAAATCGATAAATTGGATTATAAGGTATACTGTGTCGTTGGAGACGGAGAACTGGCGGAAGGTCAGATTTGGGAAACCGCCCTGGCAGCTTCGGTTTACAAATTGGATAATCTGGTTGCAATTCTTGACAGAAACCAACTGCAGGCGACAGGAACTGTGGTTGACAGATTTAATACCAATCCTCTTAAAGAAAAATGGGAAGCCTTTGGATGGGAAGTTATTGAATGCGACGGACACAATATTGAGGATGTGATATCTGCTCTTGATAAAGCGGATACTGTGAAGGGCAAGCCTGTATTATTGCTTGCCAACACTATAAAGGGTAAAGGAATTTCTTTTGCTGAGAATGTTGTCGGTTTCCATAACGGTGCAATGACTGAGGAGCAATTTCAACAGGCATTGAAAGAATTAGGAGAGGAAAGGTGAAACGGATATGAATATGCAGGATCCCAGAAAGGCCTATGGAGAGACCCTTGTGGAATTAGGCTGTGAAAATGAAAGAATAGTTGTGCTTGAAGCAGATTTGGGGAAATCAACCATGAGCTGTATGTTCCAGGAGAATTTTCCAGAAAGATATTTTGAGATGGGCATCTCAGAGCAAAACATGACCTCTTTTGCCGCAGGATTGGCTGCAGCAGGTAAAATAGCTTTTACAAATTCTTTTGCGGTATTTGCTGCCGGCCGCTCCTATGATCAGATCAGGCAGGGAATATGTACGGCAAATCTCAATGTTAAAATTAACGGTTCCAGTTCAGGCCTGTCTGATTTTGGTGACGGTGCGACCCATCAGGCTGTGGAGGACATAGCAATTATGAGAGCAATACCCAATATGACTGTTCTTGTACCTATGGATAGTGTTGAAACGAAAAAGATTGTCAGAGCTGCGGTTAAACATAATGGCCCTGTATATATACGCATATGCAGAAATCCCATGGAGATATTATACCCCGTGGATAGGGAATTTGTTATAGGCCAGCCTTATGTGGTCCGTGAAGGAGAGGATATTGTTGTTTTTTCATGCGGGATTATGGTTTCAAAGGCTTTGGCTGCTGCCGGGCAGCTTAAAAAAGATGGCATATCTGTACGGGTTGTAAATGTCAGTTCACTGAAGCCGATTAATGAGGATGCAATCAAGGGGCTGGCCAAAGGTGCCAGGGGAATAGTTACGGCTGAAGAACATTCGGTTATAGGTGGTTTGACCAGTGCAATTACATATATACTAAGAGGAACAGGTATTCCTTTGGAACCTGTTGCAATCATGGATGCGTTTGGACAGTCAGGTCAAAATTATGATGAATTGCTAATGCATTACGGGCTGACTGAAAACAATATTATAGAAACTGTGAAGAAAATGTTGAAATAACATGGCTTGGGAGGTCAGAATGAACAGAAAAATTGGATTTATAGGTCTTGGCATTATGGGCAAACCTATGTCAAAAAACCTTTTGAAGGCAGGTTACTCAATGGTGGTATACGGACATAACATGGATGTGTTGAAAGAACTTGAGGCTGAGGGTGCCGTGATAGCGGCCTCTTCTAAAGAGGTTGCTGAGAAAAGTGATATAATAATTACCATGCTGCCTAATTCTCCGCATGTGAAAGAAGTATTACTTGGTGCGGATGGAGTTGTTGACGGAGCAAAACCGGGAACAATCGTAATTGATATGAGTTCAATAGATCCCATGGTATCAAGGGATCTGTATGCCAGGCTGAAGGAAAAGGATATAGAAATGCTCGATGCACCTGTCAGCGGAGGAGAACCGAAGGCTGTAGACGGAACCCTGTCAATAATGGCAGGAGGCTCGGAAAAGGTATTTGAGCAGGTAAAGGACATACTGCTGAAAATGGGAAGTTCTGCCGTGTATATCGGTGATACCGGAAGCGGAAATGTAACAAAGCTGGCAAATCAGATAATAGTTGCCCTTAATATAGCAGCTGTGTCGGAAGCAATGGTATTGGCTGCCAAGGCACAGGTTAATCCGGAAAAGGTATTCGAAGCAATAAAGGGAGGTCTGGCCGGAAGTACCGTACTTAATGCAAAAGCTCCCATGATAATGGATAGAAACTTTAAGCCCGGCTTTAGAATGGAACTTCATATAAAGGATCTTCTCAATGCCATGGATACCGCACATAATATTGATGTCCCTTTACCGCTTACAGGTCAGGTCCTGGAAATGATGCAGGCTCTTGAGGCAGATGGAAAAGGTAAAAATGATCACAGCGGGCTTGTGGAATACTTTGAAAAGCTTGCAAAGGTAGAGGTTAAGAGGTAGATATATGAGATTTGGATGCTGTACCAACATGATAGCGACCAGAGCCGACCGTACAGGTATAGAGCATATTGAGCAGTTATCAAAAGCAGGCTATGATTATTTAGAGCTCCCGCTTGCACAAATAATGGATTTATCGGAAAAAGAATTCAGCAATCTTAAAGGGCAGCTGAAAAAACTGAACATACCGTGTGAAGCCTGCAATAATTTCTTTCCTGCAGATATCAGGCTGACGGGTTCCGCTGTAAATATGGAAATTGTATATAAATATGTTGAAGCTTCACTATTAAGAGCCTCTGAGCTTGGCGCCGGGGTAATTGTTTTTGGAAGTTCGGGAGCAAAAAATATCCCTGAGGGTTTTCCGTTTGAAGAGGCATGGGAGCAGCTGGTATTTTTGATGAGGCTAATAAATTCGCAGGTGAAAAAGCATGGTATAACAATAGCGATTGAACCTTTGAACAAAAAGGAAAGCAATATCGTTAATACATTGCAGGACGGGCTCAGACTTGCTCAAGAGGTCGACGGGGATAATATAAAACTGCTGGTTGATTATTATCATTTTTCAATGGAGAATGAGGAAATCAGCAGTTTAAAAACTGCTGAGGGATATATTAAGCATGTTCATTTTGCGAGACCGGAAGGAAGATGCTTTCCGTATACAGCAGACGGAGAAAATTATTCGTTCTTTCTGAGAAAATTAAAAGAAATCGGGTATGGCGATAGAATCAGTATAGAAGCCTATTCACAGGATTTCAACAAGGATTTTTCAGAAGGGCTGGAGTGTTTGAAAACCTGTTCAAAGCTTTTGTGAGTATATTTGTGAGTATATTTGTGAGTATAAAAATGTATAGATAATTACAAAATCAGGGGAGTGCAATAATGCTTTGCATTCCCCTGATGGCGTTAGTGTATCATTTTATTTTTCTGCATTCCAGATAAAAACGCTTTTCTTCAGCCTCACCCATGGAGAAGGTTTTTCTGGGGAGGGCTCCGTCCAGTATAACTGTTTTGAAAAGGTCGGTTTTGTTCATTGGCGGGAGGTAGATACCCATATTTCCTGACTGTGCTCCAAGCTTTGTTACCACATCTTCCCCGTGGATATAATCAATTTTCACCTGTGGATGCTCCTTGATATAATCGTCCAGAAATAACTGCAAGGTTCCGACTTCCAGGTTGCTGACAGGGTTTTCTGCCGATATTGTACCTTTGCCGGCAGCTGTCACATAGCTGAAGGTATGGGTGGTGCTTCCGGTACCCCTTGAATCCCGGCAGGCCGTTTTGCACGAGAACTCTTCAAACTTCTTCAACAGGTCATGGGCATCAACATTGAACAGAACTCTGTGAATGGGTTCAAATACCAGACCTTCATCATGTACATTGACCAGTTCCACAAGGGCATATCTCGCAGGATGCTCTTCCTGCTGCTCTGGTGTCAGACATTTTTTTAGGTTTTCCCAATGCCCCTTTGCGGACGCCAGAGAATGATTGCCGTCGCCAACGGCGAACAACAGAAGGTCTTTGTCTGCAGCAACTCCGTACTTGCTGCAGAATGCATCTTTTTGAGAAAGCCTGCAAAGAGCGTCTGCAATGGAATTCAGATCCTTTTCATCAGATACCTTATAGCCCTTTATGTGACCGCCGTTCATCATCAGCTCAAAATCATACAGCTTTTCCAATTGGGCCGACTTCCGGAATAAGGGTTCAATAACTGTTTTCTCCGGATCATCTATGAGCACCATTATATGAGGAAGCTCTATGGGTGCGTTCTGTCTTATTTTAATTCTGGGGGGCAGCCTGTCCAGCACGGTGCCTTCGGTAGCACGTATCAATGCATTTGACCCTTTGTTATAATCGTAGCATTCCAGATCAAGAGCTACTATCAGGCCCTTCCTGGATTGCGCATGGGAGGTTTTTCTGTCTGTCAGGATAAAGCATTTGTCAATTTCGGACAATATTCTGTCGTCAATGTATTGCTGCATGACAGCATTAATATCTGAGATCCTGCTGTCACTGTCACCGCCTTCCAGATATACTTCGGGAAAAATTATATTTAAAGTTGAGGGATTGTCCTTGGTTAAAGCTTCGACCCTTTCCCAGTATTCAGGTTCTGAAGTATATTGGTCACAGGCTACGACAGCCCATTTATTCAAATCTTTATTTTTTGCAGGAAGCATTATAGCAGGTATATGTACACCTAATTTTGACAATGTATATATAAGTTCACTCATTTTTATGCACATGCCCAGCATTTCGCACAAAACACGAAGATAGAAATGGCATGGGCCCGGTGTCTCCTTTTTATTTTTTATAATTTTTTTCAACCTTGTCTCCATTCCACGGTTTTGCAGTGATACAAAGGGTTGAAACTGATAGCTGATTTCTTATAATTTTACATTAATCTCCGTTTTTAGTCAATTTTCATTGTTTAAAAAATAAAAAGTATAAATAATTTTTAATTGAATTTTTTACATTACAATTACAAATAATATGATCGACAGTTTAGAAATTTTTTTCCGATTATAAAGGAGGGATGAGATGCTGAAAAAATACAGCGAGGTTTTGGGACTGCCTGTCATATCGGCCAGAGACGGACTGAAAATCGGTACGCTTAAGGATATGGTGTTCAGCAAGGATAATAAAGGCATACTCGCCTTCCTGATGGAAAAAGGCAGTTACGCGGTTAAGGGCAATGTAATATTGCTGAAAAGTATCTTAAGTCTCGGGAACGATGCCATGATTGTGGATAATCCTGCCAGCCTGCTGGAATACCGGCGGTTTAAAAAGCTATACCAGCTTCAGGAAAGAAAAAATCTGAGGGGTCTGAAGATATTTACACATACGGGTGAAGACCTGGGAATAGTGCAGGATGTATTGTTTGACTACAGAACCGGAAAAGTCGAAGGGGTTCAGGTATCGGACGGGCTGGTTCAGGATATTATAATGGGCAGAAACATACTTCCGTTTTTCGGAAAGATTGAAATAGGCAGCAGCAATATATTGGTAGAAAATGAGGCAGTTGAGGAAATGATGAATACGGGCGGCGGTTTAAGAAGCCGGCTGGAAATCTAATTTTTACAAGGAGGAAATATTATGATGAGAAATTTTACCAGAGGACTTGTAATAGGCGGGTTAATAGGAGCATCAATCAGCGTTCTGACAAATCCTGAAATAGTTGACCCGCATATGAGAAGAAAGATGATTAAGTCGGGAAGAAAGATTTGGCGCAGATCAAATAATGTATTTGGTGACGTAATGCATATGTTCAGATAATCAGAAGAAAAAACCGCTAAAAGCCGAACAGTTAATGTTTGGCTTTTAGCGGTTTAGGAGGGTTGCATATTGAGAAATATAAAGAAAACAGTATTTTACATAATACTGGTATTACTTGTTATAGGTTTGATATTGTTTACCTATTATTACAGTGATAAAATACTTAAAATTTTGTCTCCATTTTTTATGGCTGTATTTATAGCCTATGCAATCTATCCTCTGGTTATCAGATTTGAGCGCAACGGAGTCAAAAGACACTATGCAATCATAATAATCTATGTTTTTGCAGCATTGTCACTTGCACTTTTTGTGATATTTATTATGCCGCATGTTATCAGTAATGCAAAAGAGCTTTTCAATACCCTGCCGGATATTGCAGAAAGATACCGCGAATTGTTTAATTCATATATATCCAGGATAAAAACCAGCAAATGGCCTGATGGAGTTAAAAATATCATTTTCGGTGAGTTGAATGTGGGTACCGGCTTTATTCAGAATTATGCCTCACGGGCAATGAAAAAGTCACTCGCCATACTGGCCTCGTCCATAGGCATATTCATGAATATAGTTTTATCCATGATAATAGCATATTATCTGCTTAAGGATATTGAAGATATCAAAAGATCGACTCTTATGCTGGCACCCAAGAAAATGCGCAATGATTTGATTAATTTGGGACGGGAACTGAATGCCATCATAACAAATTTTATCAGGGGACAGCTGATAACAGCGTTGATCGTAGGTTTGCTGGAAACCGCAGGATTGTATATCGTCCATGTCAAGTATCCCTTTATACTCGGTGTTATCGGGGGGATAGCAAATATAATCCCTTTTTTCGGGCCTGTTCTTGGAGCCATACCGGCCGTTGCCCTTGCGCTGCTGCAATCCCCCACAAAAGCACTGCTGGCGGCGGTGGTTTTTATAATAGTACAGCAAATAGATAACGCCTTTATTTCACCTAAGATAATTGAAGGAAAATTGGGACTGCACCCTGTCACGACAATAATAGCCGTATTGGTAGGAGGCGAGTTTTTTGGCATCCTGGGCATGCTTCTGGGTGTTCCGGTAACAGCAATGATCAAGGTAATACTTAAAAGAGTAATAGATATAATTGTATGAACCAATGGAGATGTACAAAATATCCTTGCCATACTGAAGTCTTGCATATATTATATTGCTATAAGCACAAAGTCATATTTTGAGCTTTAAAAGTCAATACTTTAGACAGTGCTAAATTTATGTATTGGAGGCAGGTATGAAACTTTCCAGAAAATTAAAGCTTAGGATAATCATCGGAATTGCTGTTGCCTTGATTTTATATGGTGTGCTTGACAGGTTTTTTAATTTCAATATTGACCAAAAAGTTGTGGATAATGTGGGAATGGTATTAATGATAATAGCTTTTGGTCTGCTGTTCAGCCGCGGTGATCAGAAAGGGCAGAGTGAACAGGCAAATACTGAAGCAAAAGCGGTCTCCGGCCAAGGCGGGGATGAAAGTCAAATAGAACAGACAGCTCTTGAAAATGATATGGTCAAGGACCAGGACAAAGGAGCTGTAAATAATGATGACAGCAGGAATGATCTGCGCTCTTGACAGAAGCAGGCAGATTTTATATCATATTTAGGAATGTTACCCTTTATTGACAATGTACAATGTTATACATTGTACATTGTCAATAAAGGGTATGATAAATTAAAAGGCGATGAGCAAGAGGAGTAGGCAGCTGGATTTCCACAGAGAGGAACCGGACGGGTCATTTAAACCCCTGGTGAGAGGTTCCGGAAGATATTCTGCCGAAGGTAGCTTGGGAGCTCTGCACTGAAATAAGTGTCCTGCCGTATGGTTCTCCATATGACAGCTGATTTGCAAAGTAGGCTGCAGCGGATTTTCGGACGTTATCCGATTAAGAGATTCACACCGGTTTTTTGAGGTATATTTTTTTATATTTTGCCTTGAAACACCTTGTGAAATTTTGGTGGTACCGCGAAACAACAGCTTCGTCCAAATAATGGACGGGGTTTTTTTGTACTTAAAAAGGAGATTATGCCAATAGTCGCAGCGGATTTGCGAAGCAAATTTCTTGTGTAAGAGAAAGGAGAACAGATATGAATTTACAGGAAATACTTTCATTGGTCATTATGGCAATAGGCTTTGCTGTTGTATATTCGGCCAAGGTAATAGTAAAAAAGCTTCGGCTGGCTGAAAAACAAAAATGTGCCAGTGAAGATCAAATGACCGAAGAAGAAGTACAGAATTACAAAGATAACAAGGCCACATTCAATGTTAAGTTAATGGGTTTGGCAATTTCGGTACCGGGCTTGATTTTGTTTATTATCAGCTCCAGGTAGTACCGGGGTTTACAGCAATATTAACGTGTGCAGGTCAATATTATTGATCTCGGAAAAACGGCAGACTTTAAAATAAATGGAGGATATGACTATGGATGAGCAGCAAAACATCGCAAAGCAATACGACCCCGGTCAGGTGGAAGACAGGTTATACACCAAATGGATGGAAGAGGGCTATTTTCACGCAGTCCCGGACAGCAGCAAAAAGCCTTATACTATTGTAATTCCGCCGCCGAATATCACAGGACAGCTCCATATGGGACATGCGCTTGACAATACCTTGCAGGATATACTCATAAGAACAAAGAGGATGCAGGGGTTCAGTGCCTTGTGGCTTCCCGGCACCGACCATGCAAGTATAGCTACCGAGGCAAAAATCGTTGATGCCATGGCAAAGGAAGGTATCACCAAGGAAATGCTCGGACGTGAAAAATTCCTGGAAAGGGCATGGGAATGGAAAAAGGTTTATGGCGGCAGAATCGTTGAACAGCTTAAAAAGCTGGGAAGCTCCTGTGATTGGGAACGTGAACGTTTTACAATGGATGAAGGCCTGTCCAGGGCTGTTCAGGAGGTTTTCCTCAAACTCTACGATAAAGGCCTCATATACAAGGGCGAAAGAATAACCAACTGGTGCCCCAAGTGCAACACTTCCATATCCGATATAGAGGTTGAGTACGAAGAACAGGCAGGGCATTTCTGGCACATCAAATATCCTGTAAAGGACAGCGGGGAATTTGTCGTTGTTGCAACTACCCGCCCTGAAACCATGCTGGGGGATACAGCCGTGGCAGTTAACCCTGAGGATGAAAGGTATGCACATCTGGTAGGAAAAACTTTGGTTTTGCCTCTGGTAAACAAGGAAATACCTGTTATTGCAGACTCCTATGTTGACAAGGAATTTGGTACGGGATGTGTAAAGATAACGCCTGCCCACGATCCAAATGACTATGAGGTTGGCTTGAGGCATAACCTTGCGCAGATAAGGGTTATGGACGATAACGCAATAATGAATGACAATGCCGGTCAATACAAAGGTCTGGACAGATACGAAGCCAGAAAGAAAATGGTGGAGGATCTGGAAAAGCTGGGTTTACTGGTAAAGATTGAAAGCCATACCCACAATGTAGGTACCTGTCAGAGATGCAGAACGGTTGTCGAACCGCTTATATCAAAACAGTGGTATGTCCGCATGAAGCCTTTGGCTGAGCCTGCCCTGGATGTAGTAAGGGACGGAACCATTAAATTTGTACCCGAGAGATTTTCAAAGATATATTTCAACTGGATGGAAAATATTCAGGACTGGTGTATTTCAAGACAGCTCTGGTGGGGACACAGAATTCCCGCTTACTACTGTCAGGAATGCGGATATATGATGGTAACCGGCACCGATCCCGATGTATGTCCGAAGTGCGGCAGCACGAGGATCGAACAGGATCCAGACACCCTTGATACCTGGTTCAGTTCAGCTTTATGGCCATTTTCCACTCTGGGCTGGCCTGAGCAGACAGAGGATCTCAAGTACTTCTATCCTACCGATGTTCTGGTAACCGGCTATGACATCATATTCTTCTGGGTTGCAAGAATGATTTTCTCCGGTATGGAGCATATGAAGCAGGAACCTTTCAAGTATGTTTTCATACACGGTATAGTAAGAGACTCCCAGGGAAGGAAAATGAGCAAATCCCTCGGAAACGGCATTGATCCGCTGGAGGTTATCGCACAGTACGGGACCGATGCTCTGCGTTTTGCGCTGACCATAGGCAATTCACCGGGAAATGATCTGAGATTCTCCGCCGAAAAGGTTGAATCCTCCAGAAACTTTGCAAACAAGGTCTGGAACGCATCCAGGTTTGTTCTCATGAACTTTGATGAGAATCTGGATTTCGGCAGGGTTGATAAAAATAAATTTACAATAGCTGACAAATGGATTTTGAGCAGGATCAATACTGTTACAAAAGAAGTGACTGAAAACATAGATAAATTTGAGCTTGGTCTGGGCTTGCAGAAGGTTTATGACTTCATATGGGAAGAGTTCTGCGACTGGTACATTGAAATGGTCAAGCCAAGACTTTACGACAGGGAAAGTGAAGGAAGGCTTGAGGCACAGTATGTTCTGAACTTTGTTCTGGGCAATGCCATGAAACTGCTGCATCCGTACATGCCATTCATTACAGAGGAGATATACACCCATCTTGTAAATGACGGCAGAAGCATCATGATTTCAGAATGGCCTGTATATGATGATGAGCTGAATTTTGCAGACGACGAAGCAAAAATGAATATTATTATGGATGCTATCAGGAGCACTAGAAATATCCGCGCAGAGATGAATGTTCCGCCTTCAAGAAAGGCTAAAATGATATTTGTTGCATCCGGTGAAACCGAGAGAACTACTCTTCTGGAGGGAACCTCTTTCTTCCAGAGGCTGGCCGGGGCATCCGAGGTCAATGTTCAGGCCGACAAGGCAGGAATTCCGGCAGATGCTGTGGGTACTGTTATAGCAGGTGCTGAAATATTTATTCCGCTGGATGAACTTATCGATATTGAGAAGGAAATCGAGAGATTGAACAAGGAAAAGGCAAACCTGGAGGGTGAGCTGAAGAGAGTCGAAGGCAAGCTCAATAACGAAGGTTTTGTTGCAAAAGCGCCTCCTAAGGTTATTGAGGAGGAAAAGGCAAAGAGAGAAAAATATAAGGATATGTACCTGAAGGTCGTTGAAAGACTGGAGAGCTTGAAGAACGTATAAACCCACAAAGCTTTTAGATGTGAGGACTGCTGCACAATGAATTAATTTTATTCATCCGGGCGGCAGTTCCTTTTTTTATACAGTGCGTCCAGCGAGGCTGGAGCACACTTGTCAGTGTAAGTCTGGCACGGGTAATTGTCAGAAGCCCGTTAGCTAATTCCGGTGCATAGCAGTAATGTTTATGTACTGAGCGGGAGGATAAAGTATCTGCTTAAGCAACAGGGCGAGCGAAAATACAGACCGTAACATAAAGTGAATTGTACCGCATCATCAAAAAGGTCTCTGGTATACAGAGAGAAAAGGGAAGTCGAGCCAAGGGCGCACGGGCGAAGATCATGGAGGATGGGAAGAGGCTGTCAATTATATACAAAAACGAGCCCACTAACAATATCCTTTTCATATAATAAAGTAGGGGGGTATTCCGATTTTAATCATATACAAAGACCAATAAATCATTAAAACGAACAGCGTCATTTATATATAAACAACGTCAAAAACCTTTATTGTCAAGGAATCTTTCTGGAGAGTTAAGATAATTGCAAAATGTGGCGGTACCCCATAAATAGTGATAAGTAAAAATTAGAAATGAGACAATTAACGAACGTTTTTGGGACTAGTATCACACCTATCAAATTATTTCCCTATATTGTCGCATATACATAATTATGCTATAATTATGTTATCAAAATAAATTTAAATGAGGTGACACATTATGCCACAAATAAGACCTATAACTGACCTACGAAACACAAATGAAATTTCTGATTTATGTCATAAGCAAGGCGAACCAATATTTATAACAAAAAATGGATATGGCGATTTAGTTGTGATGAGTATTGAAACATACGAACGTCAGCTTGCACTTGTTGATGTATATAGAAAGCTTGCAGAAGCTGAGCAGGAAATAGCCAATGGTACTCCTTTACTGGATGGAGAAAACGTCTTTAAAGGATTGAAGGAAAAATATGCCAGAAAATAATAATTACAGCTTGAAATTTAATTTAAAAGCAAGTGAGGATTTAGAACAAATTTATGTCTACATTTCTGAGAAATTATTAGCAGATGTTGCCGCAGACAGACTTCTAAATAATATTGAAAATAGTATCATGAGATTAAGGGATTTCCCGTACTCTTGCAGCTTTGTTTTAGATGATTTATTGAAAAGTAAAGGATATCGCAAATTGATAGTTGATAATTATATAGTTTTCTATTTAGTAAATGAAATTGAAAAACAGGTTGTAATAATGCGAATTCTTTACGGTGCACAAAATTTTCAAGAGATAATCTAATTTAAAGAAAGGAATATCATCATTTATGCAATTAGATAGAACATTGGAAGTTCAGACTCTTATAGATGTTGTATTTCAAGGAGATGTAGCCTTGTACAATATGAGAAATTATGATAATAAAGTAACTGCAATTAAGGGCATTAGAAAGATGCAATAGCATCAAGGTTCTGTACACTATTTTAAGTTGCAAATCTATTGAAGCAATAATGTATACCGCTCCCCGTTGTCAAGACATTTTTTTAAGAATTAAGTTATCCCCTTTCCTTGTGTCGTATATTAAGATTATTTTTCAAACACACCCTAGATGATTTTGTCAACTGGAGTACAACGTTTCTTTTTAGTGTGAGTAAGCGTTACGTTGCCGCTTTTATCAAAATATTATTGTTTTTATCAGGGTAACAGATTCAGAAACCGAAAATATAATGTATTAAGGATTAACGATGTGCTGAATAACCTGTAAAAGGTTTTCAGTACTATTTGTGTTGCCGCATGGCGGCAGGATGGGGTTAGCTTGAAAGACTCCACTATCGCTCGTCTTCCAAGCCAACCTTTGAATTTATGGCCGCGCGACATATTCAAAGTATTAATAGTACTTGACTCAGAAATGAATTTGATTAAATACTTTGAAGACGCGCATGGCCAATTAACCTCCTTTATTCGCCACATTGCGATAAAGGATATAAGTTTTGATTACATTTTGTGGCCACAATGTGGCTCATGGAGGTTAATATGCCTGGATATGTTCAGAACAAGAGTACAAACAGATACAGAAATATGGTGGTGGGGGTCAATGCTCCGGTTCCGCTTGATAACGGTACATATACGACAGGAATAAATTTTGACAACGCTGCGACAACTCCTGCATTTGTTTCGGTGGAAAAGGAAATTCACGATTTTCTGCCCTGGTATTCCTCAATTCATAGAGGCAAGGGATATAAATCCGTTGTCTCAACAAATGCATATGAGATAGGAAGAGAGATTATAAGGAATTATACCGGCGCCGGCAGGGATGCGGCCATAATTTATACAAAAAACACCACCGAATCGATCAATCTTCTGGCATGGGCAATGAAACAGCAGAAGGATGACAGGGATACGGTCATATCAACCTGGATGGAACATGCGGCAAATGACCTGCCCTGGAGGGGGAAGTTCAGAGTGGAATATGTGGAGGTGGACCGGTTCGGGAGACTGGATCTGGAGGATTATGAAGCCAAACTCAAAAAGTACCGGGAGAAAATACGGCTGGTCACCGTAACGGGTGCGGCTAACGTAACCGGCTATCTCAATGACATATACCTGCTGGCCTCTATGGCACATAAATACGATGCCCCGATACATGTGGACGGAGCCCAGCTGGTTCCCCACGTTCCCACAGATATGCGGCCGGCCGGCAGCCCGGAGCATATAGATTTTCTGTCCTTCTCGGCGCACAAGCTGTATGCACCCTTCGGAAGCGGTGTGCTTATAGGACCGAAAGCCCCGTTCGAAGAAGGTGTTCCATACTGTGAGGGCGGCAGTGCAATAAAACTTGTAACCCATGACCGCATCTGGTGGGAGGAGCCTCCGGCCAAATGCGAGGCGGGAACTCCGAATCTCATGGGGGTTGTTGCCATGACTGAGGCTTTGAAGACCATGGACAAAATCGGCATGCAAAATGCCTTTGAACACGAAAAAAGCCTCCTGGATTATGCCTATGGCAAAATGTGCGGCATTCCGGATATACATCTCCATAGTCATCCTGATAAACAGAAGTCTATTGGCGTGATTCCTTTTACCGTGGAGGGGGTGCACCATTCCCTGGTATCGGCCATTTTGTCCTATGAGGCGGGAATTGCGGTGAGAAACGGCTTCTTCTGTGCACATCCATACTGTGAGAGGCTTTTGGGATACACTGCAAAGGAGATAGAGGACATGGCAGAAAAAAATGCACTTTTCCCGGGACTGGTCAGAGTAAGCTTTGGATTATACAACACGTATGCTGAAATAGACAAATTTATAAACTTCATGCAGATAATTGTTAACAACAAGAAATTCTTTGTAAATAAATATGGAAACTCCAGAGGGTTGTACAATATTAAAAACGAGGTGTAAAAAAGGATAAAAATATGATAAACTAAAGAGTAATACACAGGTTGACAATTAAAAATCCGTAATATGGGTTATATATATACTGGAGGTAACAAATGAACTATGGATTTGTTAGAGTGGCAGCAGCGGCACCAATGCTCAAGGTTGCTAACTGTGAATATAATACCGGGGAAATAATAAAAATTTCAAAAGAGGCCGAAAAGCAGGGGGCACAGTTTGTTGTATTCCCCGAACTGGCTGTTACGGCTTATTCCTGCGGGGATCTCTTTTTGCAGAAGACCCTTCAGAATGCGGCAATAAAGGGACTGGAAACTATTCTCACTGAAACAAGAGCACTGGAATGTGTTATAATAACAGGTATACCGCTTGTTGTAAACAGCAGGATGTATAACTGCGGAGTTGCCCTGAAGGAAGGAAAGATTTTGGGAGTGGTTCCCAAAGCCTATATACCCAACTATAGCGAATTCTACGAAAAGAGATGGTTTTGCTCAGGCCTGGGGAAAAGGAATGAAACAATCAACCTTTTGGGTTTCAGTGTCCCCTTCGGAACAGATGTTATTTTTGAAGCGGAGAACATCAGCGGACTGTGCTTCGGAATCGAGATCTGCGAGGACCTGTGGGTACCGGTTCCTCCGAGCAGCGCGCAGGCTGTCAACGGCGCCACACTGCTGTTTAACCTTTCGGCCAGCAATGAAATAGTAGGGAAGCATGAATACAGGGAAAGCATGGTCAATCTGCAGTCTGCCAAGTGTGCTGCAGCATACGTTTATTCGTCCTCGGGTCCCAATGAGTCCACTACCGATCTTGTTTTCGGGGGACATGCCCTGATAAGCGAATACGGGTCACTGATGGCTGAAAGTCAAAGGTTTTCCTTTGAAGAACAGCTGGTTATCAGTGATATAGATATTGAGAGGCTGATAAATGAAAGGCTCAAAAATTCAGCTTTTACACAGGACACAACAGACAATGCGTTCAGAAAAGCAGTATTTAATATAAAAGAGCTTGAACCAGGTAATTTGCTTCGCAGAACAGATCCTCATCCCTTTGTGCCATCCAATCCGGACGTACGAAATATCAGGTGCGAGGAGATATTCAACATTCAGACCTCGGGACTTGCAAAAAGGCTTAAACACACAGGGATGGACAAATGTGTCATCGGGATTTCCGGAGGACTTGACTCTACGCTCGCACTGCTGGTCATTGCCAAAGCCTGTGACAGGCTGGGACTGGATAGAAAGAATATTCATGCGGTAACAATGCCGGGTTTCGGGACTTCCTCAAATACACTTAACAATTCATTGGAATTAATGAGGCTGATGGGTGTAACAACCTATCGGATCGATATCAGGGAAGCCTGTATGAAGCATTTTGAAGATATCGGACATGATCCGGAGGTATATGATGTAACCTATGAAAATGTACAGGCAAGGGAAAGAACCCAGATTCTGATGGATAAGGCCAACAAATTAGGCGGTCTTGTTATCGGTACGGGTGACCTGTCGGAGCTTGCTCTGGGATGGGCTACCTACAACGGCGACCACATGTCAATGTATGCCGTAAACACCGGAGTACCCAAAACGCTGGTCAAGTATCTTGTACAGTGGGCGGCCGACTACGTATTTGAGGATGAAACAAAGAAGGTATTGCTTAGCATACTGGATACACCCATAAGTCCTGAACTGCTCCCGACAGATGAAGCAGGTGAAATAGCACAGAAAACCGAGGATATTGTGGGACCGTATGAGCTTCATGATTTTTTCCTTTATCATATGGTAAGATATGGTGCTAATCCGTCAAAAATATATTATATGGCAAAGCAGGCTTTTGCCGGAAAATACAGTGAAGAAATAATAAACAAATGGTTAAATGCGTTTTTGAAAAGATTTTTCAGCCAGCAGTTCAAACGCTCCTGCCTGCCGGACGGACCAAAAGTGGGTTCCATAAGCCTTTCACCAAGAGGAGACTGGAGAATGCCCAGTGATGCAGACGTTATGGAATGGCTTGGAGATTTGAACAGGTAGTCTGGTAACATATAAATTTATATATCCGGTGGTTAAATTCTTCTCCGGGACAATATTCTAGATGTTACAGACCACTGGATTTTAAGAAACATGGAGGAATAAATACATGCAAAAACGGTGGGTAAAATGGGTTGCTGTTATCCTGGCTGTTGTATTCATACTTACATCAGTGATTTCAGTGGGATTATCAGTATTTGCCGGAATGTAAAAACAGCAGCAAGGGGATATTCCCCGATTATCTTAAGTATAAAAAAATGATATGAATGGAAGTAAAATTAGTTATTTTTACCCATTTAAGACAGTGGGTTTTTATATTAAAATTATTGTGTATATATTGTTAAGATTATGTTATATTGACTTTATTTTATTTCTGTTTACCTTCATTTTTTATAAGGGTGTGAATATGTTTGTTTGATACTTTTGTTACAAACCTCAAAAGTATATTCGATTTCCTATCGGTATATGTTCCTTTGAAGGAACCGCTGGAAGCACTTAGATCATTAATTGATATAAGTATTGTTTCCTATCTGACCTACAAGCTTATCCAGCTGGTAAGGGAAACCAGGGCATGGCAGCTTGTCAAGGGTATCGTTGTCATACTTATTACTGCCATGCTCAGTCAGGCATTTGAGTTCAGAACACTTGCGTACATTCTGAATAAAACCATTGAACTCGCCGGCTTTGCCCTGGTGGTGGTTTTTCAGCCCGAACTCAGGAGAGGTCTCGAGCAGATAGGCAGGAGCAATTTTAAAGACTTTTTCAAATTTGATGAAAAGGACGATGTTATAAATACAACCTTTACAATCGAAGAAATAGTAAAAGCAGCTACAGAGCTTTCAAGAACCATGACGGGAGCCCTGATAGTCGTTGAAAGAGAGACCAAGCTGGGTGAGATCATTAACACGGGTACCAGGCTTGATTCAAGTGTCAGCGCCGAATTGATAATCAACATATTCACGCCGAATACTCCTCTGCACGACGGCGCTTTGATACTAAGAGACAACAAACTGAAATCGGCGGCGTGTTTTCTTCCGCTCACCGACAATCCAAATCTGAGCAAGGAACTTGGCACAAGGCACAGAGCCGCACTGGGTATCACCGAGGTTTCAGACTGTATAGCGGTTGTTGTTTCGGAAGAAACCGGCAAGATATCCTATGCTCTTAACGGCGGGTTATCAAGAAATCTCACACCTGACATCTTAAGAAAGGCTCTGAATAAGAACTTGCTGGAGAAGAAAACAGTCAATAAGAAGTTGACTCTTTGGAAGGGGAAATCAAAGTGAAAGAATTCTTTAAGAAGGATTTGACTTTAAAAATATTTTCAATAGTCTTTGCCGTGTTTCTTTGGTTTGCCATCAATCCTGTACAGACACGTTACTATACTGTTCCACTGACTATTATCAACGAGGAGAGCCTGCGGACAAAAGGGCTTGTTTTAAACACCAAGGCATTTCCCGAAAAATATGTCGGAATAACCGTCAGGGACCGGGTTGATGTGCTTGACCGTATAAAGGACACCGATTTTGAGGTTACTCTTGACCTTAAAAATGTAAACAGTGTGACCGACAAGGTTGTTCCGATAGATTCTCCAGTTTACCTGGGCCGTGAAAATATAAGCGAAACCAATATGGAACTGAAACCGAAATCGGTGACCCTGAATTTGGGTAAAATAGAGGAAAATCCGTTTATCGTGCAGGTTGAAACCTCCGGAAAACTTCCTGCAAACTATGAGATAATATCCAAAACGGCAACACCCGACACCGTATCAATACAGGCGCTTGATTCGGTTATAAGCTCTGTTGGTTCGGTCAAGGCCTATGTTGACGTAACAGGCTTGAATAAAACCCTTGAAGTCAAGAAGGAAGTCAAGGTTTATGATAAAAAGGGAATTGAAATACCCGAACTTGGCAAAAAGGTTACAGTAGACATAAAAATAGAGGTGGGAAAGAGAGTTCCTGTCATACCAATTATTTCAGGCAATCCTGACAAGGATTATGTTGAAGGAAGTTATTCGGTAAAACCGGATAATGTTCTGGTAACCGGCGACCATACGCTGCTGCAGAAGATCAATGAGATAAAAACCGCTCCTGTCAGTCTTGACAATATGACAAAGTCCTTTACCGCACCCATCATATTGCAGCTGCCGGAAGGTATCAGACTTGTGGATTCAACAAGAGAGGTAAATGTATCGGTTGAGATTATACCGCTGTCTGAAAGAACGCTGGATGTGCCTGTGGACAGTATTTCAATTGAGGGCAGAAAAACCGAAGACGCCCTGCTCAAATATGAAATAGCTTCTCCCGTTACAGTTAAGCTAAAGGGTCGGATAGAAGATATAAATTCGGTTTCCGTTCAACAATTAATGGCCGCAATTGATGTAGACGGACTTGATGAGGGAACCCATACCGTTCCGCTTAAAATTACCCTGCCGACCAATGTGACTCAAGTGGGAGAAACCAAAGTCCAGCTTAAAATTACAAAGGAAGCCGAATAGCAGGTAAAATGAATGGCCATTTAAATGACCATTACTGGTTATATTAATGAAAATAACAAATGTCAATGCACTTTAAAGGAAATGAATAATGAAACTTGTGATATCAAATTTGATTTTGAGTTTGGATGACCCGCAGGAGGAACTTAAACAGCAGGCGGCCGGAAAGCTCGGAATAAAGCTTCGGAATATAACAAATTTTAAGATAATAAAACAATCCATAGATGCCAGGAAAAAACCTGGCATACGTCTTGTTTACTCCATTTCCTGTGAGGTGAACGACAGTTTCAGGATACCCGGAAACCCGGATATAAAAATGCTTGAGGATATAAAAGAAGAAATACTATTGCCTGGCAGCAAACCTGTTGAAGGAAGACCGCTGGTCATCGGGACAGGGCCGGCCGGGCTTTTTTGCGGTCTGGTGCTGGCGCAGAACGGCTACAAGCCAATACTGATTGAACGCGGACAGAAGGTCGAGGGCCGGACCATAACGGTTGAAAAATGTTGGAATACAGGTATTCTTGACACTGAGACCAATGTACAGTTCGGGGAGGGCGGGGCCGGAACTTTTTCCGACGGCAAGCTGACTACCAGAATAAATGACAGAAGATGCGAAAAGGTGATCCGGGAGTTTCACCGCTTTGGTGCGCCCGAGGAAATCACATACAAGGCAAAACCCCATATCGGAACCGACAATCTTAAAAAAGTCGTTGCCAACATGAGAAGGGAAATCGAGAGGCTGGGCGGGACGGTTCTGTTCAATACCAGGGCTGTTGATGTTAAGCTGCGGGACGGGAAGATATGTGCAGTTGTCACTAATACCAATTCAACCATAGAAACAAATGCAGTTGTTCTGGCAATCGGCCACAGTGCAAGAGATACCTTCCAGATGCTCTATGACAGAGGTGTGCCCTTTGAGCAGAAGCCCTTTTCCATTGGTGTGAGGATAGAGCATCCGCAGGAGCTGATCAACACCGCACAGTATGGTGATGCCAGCGGGCACCCGGCTCTGGGAGCTGCCGACTATCAATTGTTTATGAAGGAAACCGGCAGGACGGCATATTCCTTCTGCATGTGCCCCGGCGGAATAGTGACAGCCTCGGCGTCAGAGCCCGGAACCATTGTGACCAACGGCATGAGTGAATACAGCCGGGACAGGGAGAATGCCAACAGCGCACTTGTCGTTTCGGTGGGGCCTGCCGATTTCGGCACAGGACATCCGCTTGGAGGGATAGAGTTCCAGAGGCGCTGGGAGCGGCTGGCCTATACGGTGGGCGGCTCCAGCAACAGTGCTCCGGTGCAGCGGCTTGAGGATTTCCTGAATAACAGGACAGGAAGGCTGGGCAGCGTTAAACCCAGTTACACCGGACAAACCCGCTGCGCCGACATCAATGAATGCCTGCCGCCCTATGTCACAGACTGCATGAAGCAGTCCATCCCTTATTTCGACAGAAAATTGAAGGGCTTCGGGATGAAGGATGCCCTGCTTACAGGAGTTGAAACCAGAACCTCATCACCTGTCAGGATACCGAGAAATGAAGTTTTCGAGTGTATCCGCGTTGCAGGGCTGTATCCCTGCGGAGAAGGTGCCGGCTATGCCGGCGGAATAGTAAGTGCGGCTGTGGACGGCATAAGGATCGCGGAACAGATTGTGAGAACCTATTCATTGCCTAGGTGAGAAGCGGGAAGCTGATAAAAAAAGTCTATAACATATGCGGTAAAAATGTTATATTATATATAGCTTTTTAGTGATAAAAGCCCGCAGAAAATAAATATTATTAATTTTTATATATTAATGGAGGATAATTTAATGGGAAAGTTGTTCGGAACTGATGGGGTCAGAGGTGTTGCAAATCTGGAACTGACACCAAGGCTTGCATACCAGCTGGGTCAGGCAGGTGCATATGTGCTGACCGGAGAAACAAAACACACCCCTAAAATACTAGTGGGCATGGATACCAGAATATCGGGGGATATGCTGGAAGCGGCGCTCATATCGGGTATCTGTTCGGTTGGTGCCCAGGTGGTAAGTCTGGGTGTCATACCGACTCCTGCCATAGCGTACCTGACCAGGCTTTATGACGCAGATGCCGGAGTTGTTATATCAGCCTCCCATAATCCTTTTGAATATAACGGAATAAAGTTTTTCAACTCAAACGGCTATAAGCTTCCCGATGCAATAGAAGATAAAATCGAAGAGATCATTTTAAACGGAGGAGATGAGCTCCCCAAACCCATTGGCCAGAATATAGGGTTTAAAATGTTCAAGGAAACCGCGCTGGAGGACTATGTCAGCTTTGTAAAGGGTACCATTTCAGGTGATCTGGAAAACATAAACGTGGCCATCGACTGTGCAAACGGAGCATCTTTTCAGGCTGCACCAATGGCCCTGTATGAATTGAAAGCCAATGTCAATGTAATAAATAATGAACCTGACGGAATAAACATCAATGCCGGCTGCGGTTCCACACATATGAAGCAGCTCCAGGAGTACGTGAGGAAAACCGGGTCCGATATGGGACTTGCCTTTGACGGAGATGCGGACAGAGTTCTGGCTGTTGACGAAAAAGGTAACATAGTCGACGGTGACCAGATCATGGCTATTATAGGGCTCCATCTGAAACAGCAGGGTATGCTTGCGCACAATACCATAGTAGCCACGGTTATGAGCAATATGGGCCTGGATATCATGGCCAGGAATAACGGACTGGTTGTTGAGAAAACAAAAGTAGGTGACAGATATGTGCTTGAAGAAATGCTGAACAGCGGATATATGCTGGGAGGCGAACAGTCGGGGCATATTATCTTCCTGGAGCACAACACCACCGGAGACGGACTGCTGACAGCAATACAGCTTTTGAAGGTTTTAAAGGATTCAGGCAAAAAACTGTCTGAACTGGCAGGTGTTTTGCAAGTGCTGCCGCAGGTGCTTATCAACGCCAAGGTAACCAATGAAAAGAAATACAAGTACCTTGACGACGAAGTCATCAAGAAAATGTGCCAGGAGCTGGAGGATGAATTCAAGGGTGAAGGCAGAGTGCTTATCAGACCTTCAGGGACCGAGCCTCTGGTGAGAGTCATGATTGAGGGCAAGGATAAGGAAATCATCACAAGACGTGCTAAAGAACTTGTGAGAGTCATAGAAGGCAGATTGTCATAATTATCTGAAACGTGAATAAAAACCCCGCCGGTCAGGCCGTGTGCAGAGACGGCTGACCGGTGGGGGTTTGTGTTTTAAGAAGTTTCTCGGGGGTTTTGGCGTAAGTGAGGTTGAACAGTGTGGCATATTAAGCAAGAAAGCTTAACGGAAATGTAAATAATTTCAAATAAAATTAAAATATTCTTAAATTAGTTGACAATTTCGCTTGAATTACAATATATTATAATATGTAGGTGTAAAGAGGAGGAAATGCTTTCCTTCTGTATGAGATCTAAATGTTTTATTGCCGGACGGATTACTGACTAAAGGCAGTAATGAACAGGGGGTGGGAGAAAAAACAGGATTACAATGGAATTAAAAAGGCGCCAGGGCAGAAATTATCAGGAATTCCTGTATTTCTGTTGACGAGGTGAAGGAAGCGGTTCACTAAACAGATGTGAACCGTATCGAAAGATTCGGCGGATACCTTCCGGTTGTTACAATCGACAGAGGCTAAGGAACAGTGACTGTTCCTGTACAAAACTTGCAGGTGACTGCAAGAACAAAAAGGTCTCACGTAACTGATCCTGAATTCAATTCTAATTTTATTTTAAAATTCCAAGTGAATATTTTTTAGGGGTTCTGCTATGCCAACAGACTGAAAGGTGCAGGCTTTATTTGTTATTTTTCTTATCCGGATCAGGGATTATTCTTGAATTATACCCTCCGGCAGATAAATAGTCTTTTTAAATTATGCCTGTACAGGTTTGAGCATACCAGTCAGTACTGCCGGATTATAAATATTTTTGAAAGTATGTTTGAGGAAGACTCAACTTACCGGAAATTCTGCAGTTATGTCCTGAGAGTCCTAAAGAACTGTTATCCGGCTGCTTTTCAATAATAATGTACTGCTCTTTTGAGCTTATGCTTTTAATTCCAGATTTATTTATGCGCAGTGCCGGATGTTTAGCAGCAACTGAAAATGCAAATACCTATACTCATGAAAAAATATTTTATTACCTGCAGCGTATAAGAACATATTTCCATACGTTACAGGGTATTAGCTGCCGTACTACATATGAACGGCGTTACCATTATTTAAATTTAAAAATAAAGGAGAATTAATTATGTGCGGAATAGTTGGATATATAGGAAATAAAAAGGCGATACCTGTACTTATTAACGGTCTGTCAAAGCTTGAATACAGAGGATATGACTCTGCGGGAGTTTCGGTAAATGAAAATGGAGTTCTGAAGGTTATCAAGTGCAAGGGAAGGCTTTCATGCCTGGAAGAAAGGCTGGAGGTTGAAAAGCTTGAAGGCTGTATGGGCATCGGCCATACAAGATGGGCCACCCACGGCGAACCCAACGATGTTAACTCCCACCCGCATATCAGCCAGAGCGGGGAAATAGCGGTCGTACACAACGGAATTATAGAAAATTACATGCAGATTAAGGAATTTTTATCAGGCCAGGGTTATACCTTCCAGTCTGAAACAGATACGGAGGTTATTGCACACCTGGTGGAATATTATTATGAGGGAAGCCTTGTTGACGCTGTCATGAAGGTAATTGATGAAATAGAAGGCTCATACGCCCTCGGCGTGCTTTGCAGGGAAGAGCAGGATATGTTCGTATGCGCGAGAAAAGACAGCCCGCTGATTATAGGGCTTGGTGAGGGAGAAAACTTCATTGCCTCGGATATTCCCGCAATTCTTGAATATACCAGGGATATTTATATTCTTGAAGATAAGGAGGTAGCTATTCTGAAAAGGGACAGTGTCCAGGTATTCAACAGTCTTGGTGCTCCCGTCAACAAAGAGGTATTCAAGGTCAACTGGAATGTAGAAGCAGCTGAAAAAGGCGGATTCGAGCATTTCATGATGAAGGAAATGTATGAGGAGCCGAAGGTTATAAAGGACACAATCAACCCCAGAATCAAAAACGGAGAGTTGATGCTGGATTCAATAAATATCACAAAAGAGGACATTGAGAAACTTGACAAGATATATATAGTTGCCTGCGGAACTGCCTATCATGCCGGTGTTATAGGCAAATACATCATTGAAAGGCTCTGCAGGATTCCTGTGGAAGTGGATGTGGCCTCAGAATTCAGATACCGCGATCCGCTTATCAGCGAAAGGAATATGACAATCATTATCAGTCAGTCGGGTGAAACCCTCGACACACTTTTCGCCTTGAGAGAGGCAAAGAAAAGCGGTTCCAGAATCCTTTCCATCGTTAATGTGGTGGGAAGTTCCATAGCCCGTGATTCGGATGACGTGCTTTATACCTGGGCAGGGCCTGAAATTGCCGTTGCTTCAACAAAGGCATATAACACACAGCTTACGGCGCTGTACCTGGTAGCTCTGGACCTCGGACTGAAGAAGGGCACCCTTACAAAGGAACAGGCAAACTCCATACTTGACGAAATGAAGAAGATTCCTTCCGGCATAGATGAAATACTGAAGGATAAGGACGGTATCCAGAAATTCGCACATGCACATTTCAACTCAAAGAGCATTTTCTTTATAGGCAGAAGCTTGGACTATGCCCTTTCCATGGAAGGTTCACTGAAGTTGAAGGAAATCTCCTATATTCACTCGGAGGCTTATGCAGGCGGTGAACTCAAACACGGAACCATTGCACTGATTGAAAAAGGTACACTGGTGGTCTGCCCCATGACCCAGGACTCCCTGTTTGAGAAAATGGTCAGCAATATCAGGGAAGTTAAGGCCAGAGGAGCAGTTGTTCTGGCAATAACCCAGGAAAAGCACAGGGAAGAACTGGAGAAAACAGCAGATATGGTTCTTACAATTCCCGATGTGGACTCACTTGTAGCCCCCATATCGGCAGTAACACCGCTGCAGCTGTTCGCTTACTATATGGCAATTGAGAGAGGCTGTGACGTTGATAAACCGCGTAACCTAGCAAAGTCGGTGACTGTGGAGTAAGCGGAAGGGGTTGGGTTGTTGATGTTCTTCAAGTGGCAGGGGAGTCGGAGTGAAAATCCGATGAACCTGCTCTTGTTTTTGGGCTTAAGGATGAAGTAAATATGGAGTAGGGAATCCTAAATTAATCAATTCAATTATTTTTTCTTCGATGTGATTCTCATGTTCTTTTGGCAATTTTATTTGCAGGTTTTGATTATTGTGCGATACGTTCAGCTAAGGCACTGTTTCAAGTATGGTTAGCAGGAAGTCGCAATCCCTCAAAGAAAGCGTCAAAAGTGCTAACCCTATAAACTTGCTTCAAAGCAAGCAGAACACTAATGCGTACGCTGTATTTACCCTGCTCCATTTTAGCAATAATATCCTCAGTCATAGAAACGCCTAAAACTTCCAACTGCGCAGAAGCTTCGCGCTGAGTTAAATTCGCTCTCTTGCGCAGAGTCTTAAGATTTTGACCTATTGAAATGTCTTGTTTGAATCCGCTGGACATAATTGCCTCCCAAATTAAAAAAATGTACTCTGGATAAATGCATCCATATTGATTTTATCCTATTGACCATGTTATAATTGGATAAATATATCCAGTTCTGCGGTGGATAAACTCAGGGAGGGCAATGAGTTATGGAAGACAACAGGAAAGAGCAAATCGCTAGAATTGAAAAAGCAGTAAAGGAACTGCCCCAAAAGGCACAAAGAGCCATTTTCTGGATAATAGAGCATTATGATTTTGTCGAGGAAATGTGTAAAAACTCCAAAATGACTGTGGAAGAAATAGAAAAATACAAAACGAACGCAGAAGCAAAGGAAGACTACATTATGCTTGCTCTTCTCTGTGCTGCACAAACGTATATGCATGAGAGTAATGAAGCAATGAAACAGGAGAACTGATGATTATAAGAGTGTATAATTATCAACAAAATATACGATAAGTTTGGCCATATATTTTAGTATCAAAAAAGGTACTAAATAATATGGCTTTATTTTTTTGTGATTGACTATTTACGTTATAATATTCGATAGAATATGATAAAATATGAATAATTGGATGAAAGTGTAATTATGGCTGAGGTTGTGTGAAAACGCATAGAGAAAAGAGACAACCATTAATACAGGAAATATATAACTGCACATTCGTTTTATAAAGCGAACTATAGATTATTTATGTTGGGTTTGTGAGGGAAAATATGAAAAATTATACTCAAGTTTATGTGAAAAATAGTTTTGAAGCGGCAGAAATGTATTGCAAAGCTTTTGGTGCAGAAATCACATTTGAAGTGAGAAATAATGATAAAACTGCTTATGCACACTGTGAATTATCTGTAGATGGTGAAGGATTTTTAGCATTAAGTGAAGCGGTGAATCCTTGTGACATAAATATAGTCCACAAAATGAAATGGGAAACTATGACGTTTAATGTTTTTGAGATGGGAAGCGAAGAGGCGGTTTGTAATGCCTTTAATATTTTGAGTAATGGCGGTGTTATTATTAATCCCATTCAGGAAGTTCCATGGAGCAAATGTTGTGCGACTGTTATAGATAAATTTGGAGTGTGTTGGTGGATTGCAATTTGATAAAGCTAATGAGCATTATCAGAAGGTAATTTTACTTTGTTATATTTATATTGTGTGATGCAAAAAGCAGCTTTAATCTAACATAAACTCTGATGTTTATACCAAATATGACTTAAATATGGTATATTTAGGTTAATAAATGGTGATTGGGGCAGAGTAGAGGAATAGATACAAAAGAGTAGAAAACAGGGGCCAATTGAATTTAATTCCATTGTGTATAAATGATATGATAGCCCCTGATAATGAAGTAAGGGCAGTTGATGCAATAGTAAATAGCACGGATATTCAGCCGCTGGGTTTTACGCATAAACTAGTGGCATTCCTGTAAAACGCATCAATCAATTTGCACAGGTACTCGGTATATTTCCTTAATTGCTGGTTACTACTACGACCCAAGATTTTGATAAATTGCGACAGGCAAGGGAAGCTTTCTTCGCTTGCCCAAACATTGAGCAACACTTAAACGCTATGCCAGAATGGAAGCAAGCCCTAGCTCGTGATATAAGTTCTATTTACTTTCACTGCCCAATTCATATTGCAAAAGAACTTGCGCGTGTTGACAAAATATACTGGACAGCCCAAATGCCAAAGGATGGATTAACAACTAGCGAAGAAAAAATGATTTCCGTTATCACTCGTAACAACAAAAATCAACAGCCTGTCATAGGATTGGAATATTCTCTTGATATAGCCTGTATGCCCCACATGAGAACTATGATGAACAGTTTGAAATATTCATCTGCATTCATATGAATTAAATAGAGGAGGTTTAGAATAAATAATAAGCTGCACTCAGACAGCATGGGATATCAATTAGACCATAATAGCTTGATATTGCGAAGTAAAGATCGTCATACAATCAATTTTAAATTGGAGGTACAATAATGTCTGTTGAACGAAAAGAAGATGGAAGTATCACTATTAAAAGCAATAAAGAGGTAACTAATGAGGTAACAAATATTGGAAAAGTAGAAATAATATCAGATGATAAACGCGAAAAAAAATACAAACATTGGGTGGAGGATTGTGCTAAATTGGTTAATGCTTCTTCTCATACATTTAAAGAAACAGTGCAGTATTTTTTACAGAATTGTGATGCTTTGCCTATTGCAAAAAGTGACAGACGATTGAAAATGTTTCAACTCAGTGTGATTATTGGCTATTATAAAGATAAACTAGAGCATCAGTCATCAGAGTTTTCATTTGATATGACAGACGAAGAAATAGAAAAATGGCACAAAGAACAAAATGCCATACGTGAAGAAGTAATGAATTCAACTCCTGAACATTTTGG
>JAEVZU010000045.1 GCA_023392075.1 Bacillota bacterium
AAAATCCTCCTTGAATTTTAAATGTTTAGTGTGAACTTCCTTTTTCACACTATAATTGATAATTTATATAATAAGCTTACAGTTCCCGGGAACTGCAACGCTTAAAATATCTAAAAAAGCAGAAAAATGTTCTTTACTCTATTATAATATCGGAAGAATTTTCTCAGACTTTATAGCTTTTTTTGAAAAATCTAATTTTATTTTGTAAATATTCAGTCCTTTTTCTTAATAATGTCTTCCAGCTTCACAACACCGGTGCTTGCAGCCTTTTTGTTCTCATTCTGAATTTCCAGGAATATTTCCTTACGGTAGATGGAAACATTTTTAGGTGCCTTGATTCCGATCCTCACCTGGTCACCCTGTATTTCAATAATTGTCAGTTCAATATTTTCACCAATGATTATACCTTGATCCTTTTTGCGGGAAAGTACCAGCATATTAACCTCCTTGGGCCACATTGTGGCCACAAAATGTTATGTAAGTGATTATCCTTTATCCCAATGTGGCGAATAAAGGAGGTTAATTGGCCATGTGCGCTTTCAAAGTATTGACAAATACTTTGAATATTTCGCACGGCCATAAATTCACAGGTTAGTTTGGAAGACGAGCGTTAGCGATGTCTTTCAAGCTAACCTCCATATCGGCGACACAAATAGTAATGAAACAAGCGTATGCCTGCCGCTTGATTGCTCAAATGCGTAAATAAGCCCTTGGGCTTATTTGTTATGCGAAGCATACAATGTATGCACAAAATGTAAACTTCGCATGTTTCACGCTATACCTCCTGTTTCTGGAGCTCATCCAGTATTAAATGTCTTACTGTGTACTTGTCCGTATCAAGAATTATCTGAGCAGCTTTATTATTTGTCTTATTTATGATTAACGGCGCCTTAAGGTTCATAGTGATTTTTTTTATATCCTCGGGAACCACAACAATGGAGAACACCATTACTTCAGAGGCATCGTTGACTCCAAGATACTCAACCTCCTCATCCGTTAAGTCAAAATCGTAATCCTTTTTTATTTTAAAGGGATCTACCAATGCAAAAGCCAGCTCAGGCTTGTCAACTGCCTGTATCCACTTGAAAGGCGACTCAGGGTCCTCACTGTCTATTATTCCAAATTTCTTCACATCCTCAAAGCCTATAATTCCCTCTTCAAAATTCAATATATCAGCTTCGTTTATCTCTATTTGTCCAAAATGGGTTGTTTCAATAAACATAATACTCCTCCGTCAACAAATGTACTTTTTATATTAATATTATAACGCTTTTGCTGTTTAAGTACACCAGAAACCCTATCTTTTTAGACATATATTTACATTCTAAATATATGTATTTACATTATTGCCAGTATATTTAACATCTATCGAACCGTATGATAACATCCGCATATCAACATTCCAGGGGGTATACCTGAAATCAATATCTCCCGCTGTATAATTACCCGATACTCCGTTAATTTCACCCGGGTTGTTCCGCTCCTCGGCTTCCAGTTTTAAGCTGCCCCGTATAAGCTCGATTTTTGGTCTGGACGTGGGCATTGAGCCCAAGCCAAACTCATGCATGGTTCTGGAGTCCTGTTGGATGATATTCAGCATTATGTTTGCCTTATGACCTATTTTGGCCATGGCATCACCGTCCCGGGCTTCCTTTGCTATATATTTCATAAGATTTGCATACCCTTTTTTGGCGCTATCTCTTGCCTGATCTATATTGTTCTTAAGGCCCTCTTCCGCAAAACACTGGTACTGGTCAATCTTAAGCAAAGGCTGCTCGGTGTCGATTTTAATCAGCGGAGGTTTTTGCGTTATCCGCAGCTCGGCATTCCTTGTTTTCCACTCCAGCCTTGCCGGAGTTACTTTTATTTCATATCTGGCCGGAGTTGTGTTGATTGCAAGCCCCATATTAACCTCCCAAGCCATATTATGGCTTTAAGCCGCATAGCGGCCACAAAACTGTAATGAAATTTGTTCTCTCCTCATCCACTATATGGCGAATAAAGGAGGTTAATTGGCCATGTGCGCTTTCAAAGTATTGCTAAATACTTTGAATATTTCGCACGGCCATAAGTTCACAGGTTAGTTTGGAAGATGAGTGCAGCGAAGTCTTTCAAGCTAACCTCCCAAGCCATATTATGGCTTTGAGCCACATTTGTGGCCACAAAATATTGTAAGTAATTATCCTTCTATAATACAAGACAGGCTGAATGTTTAGCCTGTCTTATGTTAATATCTCCTTATGTTTACCATCTTCCATTCTCTACATTTAACACGCAATATTTTCGTATTTAACTTGAAATAACTACCTTAAAAAGTCTACCAATGTCTGCTGAATTATTCTTGCACCGCCTGCCAATGAAGCCTGGTATACATTTTCTTCATTTTTCAGATTCATTATAGTTTCAGCAACATCAACATCTTCATTCTTACTCATCATATCAGTATAGTTGACCAGATCAATGTCCATTCTGTCAATGGACAGATCCACTCTGTTTTGTCTTGCTCCCACATCGGCTCTGCATCTTAAGACATTTGATATCTGCTGGTCAAAAACATCAAGAAAATCACTTATCTGCTTGTAGTTTCCTGCATCCATATCTGCAATGACGTCGTCAAACAGCTTTACCATATCAGGTGCATCACCGGTGTCTCCAGTTGTAGTCACAGGAGCTTTAGTCCCAATACTTGCCAGGAAACTGCCGGTTTCATCAAATGTAACTGCTGCTGTTTCGGACTTGATTTGAGTCTTAATTTCTATCATGTTATTGCCAATAGAAACCTCAATGCCCTGATCAGCTGGCAGAGTTGGATCCGGATCCGGAACTATGGCTGCATTTATAGCAGTTTTTATTGCCTGCGCAAGCTGCACAGATGTATTATATTCAACTGCCGGCGGATTGGAAACCGGAATAGCTGCCGTTACAGTCTGAGGTGTACCGAAATTGTTAATAGTAACGGTAATGGAATTATTCGCAGCAGTAATATTTAAAGGATATTTAATATCCCCTGTATCTGCCACAGCAACACCGCTTCCCGGATTTGCAGCGTTTCCACCGCTGTCGAAGAGATCTCCGCCTGCAATATTGATATTTATGCTGTCACCCACACCGATTTCATAATATATTTTTTCCCTGGTAGAATTGACATTTATCATAAATTTTCCGAAATTAGGATCGGATTCATCATCATTAATCAATTTTTGATCGGTTTTGTAACCTGAGAAGATATATCTTCCTGCATAAGTTGAATTGGAAAGGTGAACTATTTGGGTTCTCAGCTGTTTCAGCTCCAGACCGATCTTCTGAGTTTCTTCAGGAGTATTTGTTCCGTTTGCCGCCTGCTCGGAAAGTTCTCTTGCCTTTTGAAGAACATCTCCTATTTTGCCCAGCGTTACATCTGTAGAATCAAGCCAGGATCCCGCATCTCCAAGGTTCTTCTGGTACTGCTCAACCTTTGATACATCCGTTCTCAGCTTCAGGGCTCTTGCAGCCACCACCGGGTCATCCGAGGGCACCTGTATTTTCTTGCCTGTATCAAGCTGGTTCTGGTAATTATTCAATCTGGTAAGATTATTGCCAAGGTTCCTTGTCATATTGGCAATCATCATATTATTTGTAATTCTCATTGCAGCCTCCATATATCTTTGACTTGGTCAATTCTTAGTGTTTAGCCTACTCCCAATCTGTTTATAAGTGTATCATATACCTCAGACATTGTTGTTATCATCTTTGCAGCGGCATTGTATGCCTGCTGGAATCTTACCATATTTGTCATTTCCTCATTCAGTTCTACTCCGGAAATCGACATCCTTCTGTTGTCCACCTGCTGTACAATGGCAGTCTGTCCCTTGGACAATCTCTCGGCCTGCTGGGTGTCAATACCAAGACCGGCCACCAGGGATTTCATAAAGTCCTCGGGTGCACCCTCCTTAAACAGGCTTTGATTTGATCTTATGCCCATTATCTTATTCAATACATTAATATTTCCGTTTTCGCCCGGCGTATCGGAGGTAGCAATTTTATTAGTATCGTCCATTACATCACTGCCTACCGTAAAGTTTTTTGCTGTAATCCTGTTATATCTCTCCACTATCTGATCGTTTTCTGTTGCTGTGGGTACTGCCGGCGGTGTTGACAATGTCAATCCATCCACAAGCTTGTCACTGGATATTGGTCTGTCACCGTCTCCAAACATGGTGAAGAACCTGATGTTCTGGGATGGCGGGACACTGTCCTTCAACTCGGTGTCAAGCCCATAACCTTCGACGTGCCCTGTGCCATTGACCCAGTTTCCTGTTTCATCCCTGGTCAGGCCCTCATTGAAGGCTAGAGCAAATGTGCGTACAAACTCGTTTAATTTATTCTGATAATACGGTATCCCCTTATATATAGGTGTGGTAGACAAACCATCCTCCGAAGGTGCTCCGTCCTTGCCGTCTCTTACATCCAGCAGTCCTCTGAGCTCTCCGCCGGTAACTTTTAATGTATTACCGTCCTCCCATTTTACCTCATACAAGTTTCCTACATCTTCTGCATTAAGCTTGTCTGTTCTCTGTTCAACCTTCATCTTGCTTATATTGTAATGATCCACCAGCGGTTTGCCGCTTACGGTTATAAGAAAATGAATGTCATTTTGTCCGTTAGGCAATTTCCCGTAGGAAACTTCGGTAGCCTGTATATTTACCAGCTTGGACAGCTGATCTACCAAAAGTGTCCGGGAGTCCCTTAAATCATTTGCCGACTGCCCCTGGATCTCAAAACTGTATATCTGCTTATTGAGCTGCTGAATCTGGGATGCCAGTGAATTTACCTGGTCAACCGTTATTTTTATCTGATCGTTTATATCTTCCTGCATTTTTTCAAAATGCGTTGCTGTACTGTTGAAATATTTGGCAAGGGTTACACCCTTTTCTCTGACCAGTGCCCTGACGGCCGAGCTTGAGGGATCTTTTGAAAGCTCCTGATATGCATTAAAGAAATCATTCATTATCTTAACAAACCCGCTGTCCGACGGTTCATTAAACGTGCCTTCAAGCTCCGAAAGCTTTTCCAGTTTCTTGCTCCATTCCCCGCTGGCAGTATTTTCACTCCAATATTTAAAGTCCAGATAGGTATCCCTGATTCTGTTTACACCTGTGACTTCAGAGCCAGTGCCAGCCATACCGGTACCATCCATAAGCGAAAGCGGTCTGGAGGCAATTTGTACGTTCTGTTGCCTGGAATATCCGGGAGTTGTTGCATTGGATATGTTATGACTTACAGTATTCAAATTTTTCTGAGCGGTATAAAGACCACTTAATGCAATATTCAAACCGAAAAAGCTCTGTCTCATCTTTTCACCTGTTTTCTGTAAATACTTATTATTTAAACTTTAATGAATAACTCTGTAAATGGTTAATATGCTGCTGCTTATCTTCCAACCTTACCCATGGACATTATAACGTTTTCCACCATTGAATCTATTATGTTAAGGACTCTTGAAGAAGCGTCATATGCGAATTTGAACTTCATCATATTGGCCATTTCCTCGTCCATGGAAACCCCTGAAATAGAACTGCGCTGCTGGTCTACCGCCTGCACTATGGTTGTCTGATTCTCAGCAGTTTTCATGGCCTCCGAGCCTCCGTTGCCTATATCAAGGATAACCGCCCTGTAGTATTCGTCAGCACTGACAACTCCTGTAACATCAGTCATTATATCCTGATCTCTGAGGTTGGCAATCAGTCTGGCTATGGTATTTCCACCTTTTGCATCCTTGTCGTCGGATGCCACGATATTGTTCAAGCCATTATCACTCAGCAATGCCTCACTGAGCCTTATATTGCCCATCTGGATTGGAAAGAGATCATCTATTGGTTCAAAAAAGTTGACCCCAGGCTGGCCGTCAAGAGTAAATCCCGACTTTTGAAGATAATTTATTTCCTTGCACAGTCCGCTGAGCATTGCGTTAAGTTTTATCTTCACATCCGACACAATATTCTTTGAGATTGGAATATTTCCGCTGTTGGCATTAGCAGCTCTCCTGGTATCGGCATTGACAAATTCCACTACATTATTGAAGTCATCTGCTCCGATATCAAACACGGTTCCTCCGGTACCGGCTGCTATGGTATTCCAGCCTATCTCAGCTTTACCAGGTGTTGCGTCTCCCAAACCAAAACTGAAATAATCCTTGCTGGTTACCACCGATGTCCTCATTCCAATATCGTTTAATCTGTTTATATAGCCGGCCGCTTCTGCCGGAGTTCCGTCATCACCGTCTACACTTTCATTGGTAAGCACAAAGGTTACTTTTGCAGCATCCTCTCTGAAATTTCCGCCGGCATTTAAAGTCTCAAGAGTTGACACCAATCCGCCAAAGCTTGCGTCGCTGTCGCCGGTTTCGGTACATAACGTATCCAATCCTCCGGTGTCACTTATGAAGGCATCTATATTGCTCTTGTCATACATCGTACCATTAAAGACAGTTGAACCAGCTCCCATAGTCACAAAACGTATATTGAAATCAACACCGGAATTTTTTAAGCCTGTAACATATTTGCCAATCGTGTCCCTCAGCTTGGAAAGATATTCATCGGCACCTGTACCCGAGCCATAGGATGTATCAATGGCAAAGGTTATATCTACCTTCTCCTTGGGAGTTCCGTTTTCATAACTTCCCTTAATTCCGGGCACCTCTCCTCTGGACTCAAGCAAGCCCTTGAGGATACCGCCTTTTATATTGACTTCGGTTTTTGTTCCCTGCAGCAAGGGATAAAAATATTCGCCATGCTCTGGATTGGCTTCAACGTATAAATTGGTTGAAGTCCCCTTGGATACCAGGTAATAGCCTCCAAGTGTAACATCCACCTGTCCGTCCTGCATTTCGAGAACATCAGCGTCACAGAGTTTTGAAAGTCTGTCCAGCAGCACATTTCTCTGATCTCTGTAATCGTTTGCGGCGTCCCCGCCTATTTCTTCGGTTGCTATTTTATAATTAAGCTTTGCCAGCTGACCCGTAACATCGTTTACTTCATCAACCCGCACCTTTATTTCCGAATTCAAATCTCCCTGCAGCTTGTCGAGTTGTGTTCCTATATGATTAAAATAATAGGTGAGCGCCTGGCCCCTCTGTCTTACTAATGCCCTTGTGGTTAAGCTTTCAGGTGTCTTGGTAAGCTCCTGCCAGGAATCCCAGAACTGGTTCATAACCTCCTGAAGGCCGTCTCCCATGGGATCATTTAATATGGCCTCCACGTCCTGGAAGGTTTTGCTTCTGGTTTCCCAGTAACCCAGTGAGGTGTTTTCCTGTCTGTATATATTATCCAAAAATGTATGTCTGATCTGTCTTGTCTCCTGGATATCCGCTCCAAGTCCATATTGAAACATTTTGCCGTTCTTGCCGTAGTCAGTAATATAGTGACTTGTTTCAATCATGGCCTGCTGCCTTGTATATCCGACTGTATCAACATTGGAAAGGTTATGTCCTGTAACTGCAAGACCTCTTTCACTGACATACAATCCTGAACGTGCTATGTCATAACTTGAAAAACCCACTGCCATGTCTGATGGTCCCCCTATTAGAAAGATTGCTTTGAAAATATATCATTTGAAATATTATATCTTATAAAAATTAAAGTTTTACATCGAAAAGATTTCTCTTTTTGGTATCTCCCGAATGTCCGGTACTGCCATAATTATTTGTTACAGCATCAATACTGGTCATCATATTTATTGAAAAATCAATGTACTCAAGCGAAGTTTTTATAAGCCTTGAGTTCAGTTCATTATTGTCCTTGAGTGCACTGATGCTTTTAAGCATATTTTCCTGACATACTTTCAGCTGGGATGCTTCCATTTCCCCAAGCCTCGCAGTCAGCCACGAAATTGTAACATCTTCCGGTTTTTGACCTAATAACCCGCACAATTCTCCAACGATATTCTCTCTCTTATCTTCCAGTTTTGAGATCTTTATAACGAGAGATTGCTCTATTTTCACTATGTTCTCCAGCTCAGCAACTTTTCCGCCAATAATCAATTCCTTTTTATTGTTGGAAATTTTGTAAAGTGTATCATATATATCATTTTCCTGGCTCAGTATATTGATCAACTGTCTGACTAATTCTGTTTCCATATCTGATTTTACACCTCCGAACATTTGTGCATTTCATTAGGTCAAAAATTTTATCTTTAGCTTTTTGATTTAAGAATTCTGCAAAAGCTTTTTGTATAATTATGCTTTCTGATCAATAATGGATTTTCCGAGCTTTTCTACTATTTCTCTGCCGCTTACATCATAGCTTCCCGATCTGTATGCCTCGGCAAATTCGTCAACCTTGTTCTGCCTGACATCAGGAACTTCTTTGAGAGCCTTTGTTACGGTCTGATAATCCATAGCATTGCTGGATATTGATACTACATCCTTTTTGGGAGCCACAGAACTGGTTTTCTCAATTTTTCCAATCGGCTTCTTAGAGTCATAAACCTTGGAGACATTGTAAACATCACCTGTGATTTTCATTTTTCACACCTGCCTTCTAAATTACAATAATAGAAAATAAATTCTACTATATTTATTATCGTCAATTTAAAAAATTTATTTAGTATTGCTTTTCAATTAATAATTGGAAATGTCAAAAAGCGCATTGGACACAGCTTTACCAGCCCGAAAATATGGAAATACATCTTTTCTCGCCTAACGTAAAAATCTTAATTGTAGAAATTTTTTCAGATCCGGGTGTTAAATCGACTTCAAAATTTACTAATCAATATAGAGAACAAATTTGAGGAGTTGAACACATGTACAGCAGAGTACCCCTTAAAACGCCCGACTCACAGAACAAAAATCTTCGTGGCCCGTCCGCAAGGCCAAAGCCGCCTGTCAAGCAGCCCAACTATATGGAAATAATCCTGCGCCTCAGAAGGCAGCCTAACTCCCTGTCTCAAGAGGATTATAACATCCTCCAGAAAACCATCGGAAACCAGGCGGTTAT
>JAEVZU010000085.1 GCA_023392075.1 Bacillota bacterium
ACACAAATAGTAATGAAACAAGCGTATGCCTGCCGCTTGATTACTCAAATGCGCAAATAAGCCCTTGGGCTTATTTGTTATGCGAAGCGTACGATGTATGCACGAAATGTAAACTTCGCATTTTTCAGCTATTCCTCCTCCACATAGAACATGGCTAAAAGTTCTATTAGTTTTTCAAGTGAAATATTGCTCATTCTGCCTATTTCAGCGGCAATTTGCAAATGTTCCTCTGCCTTTTTTTGTTGTTCTTCCTGATAGAAGTCCTTATTTTGTGCAGAAATAAAACTACCGCGCCCGACAGTTGTCTCAATAAAGCCATCTCTTTGCAAATCTTCATAAGCCTTCTGAACAGTAATTACACTGATATGCAAGGATTTTGCCAGAGAGCGCATGGACGGTATAGGGTTGCCCGTTTTTAACTCTCCACTCATAATCATTGCCTTTATCTGTGTTGTTATTTGCTCATATATGGGTTTACTTGTATTACTGCTGATTATAATTTCCATGCACCTATTTCACCGCCACATAGTGTACTTATTTAATAAGCACACTATATTCTATTAAAGTACATTTGTCAATAGAAGTAAAGAAAATCACATATCCATCTGATTGTTGTCTATCTTGTTGCTTCTGATATTCGGTATCTGCTTCCTTATGCACCCTGTGCATTCCGGCAAATCAGCGGTTAAAATTTTACAATAGTATAATTAGATTCATGGCACGGTTCAGAATTTAGTATTCTGCACTGTGCTTTTTTGTCCTGGAGATTAGTTAGGTACCTAAAAAAGTTGTTGACCTTTGAAAAATCCAATGCTATACTTAAGTAAGTTAGGTACCTAACTATAATTAACATAAGGAGAGAAATTATATGCCAAACATAAATTTAAATGAATTGTATCGTGCTTTACACCGTTTGAATCGTCAGATGCATCGTTCCTATCACCGGGAGGGATATGGAAGAGACGGTATTTATCATGGGCAGGCAAACTTGCTGCTCCTGATTTATCAAAATGATGGAGCCAGTCAAAGGGATCTTGCCGAGCAATTGGACGTCCGTCCGTCTTCCATGACTGAGATGCTGACAAAACTGGAGCAGAACAAGCTTCTTGTTAGAAAACAGGATGATAAAGACCAGCGTATTATGCGTATCTATCTGACTGATGAAGGAAAAACAACGGCAGAGAAAATTGGCGGAAGTAAAGATGCATCTGCTAAGTCCTTTTTCAGTGCATTAACTGAAGAGGAACAGGAGCAATTACTTATTCTCATAGAAAAGTTGTGTGCAAGCCTGGAAGATGCCGAAGATTCTCACGAAGCAGAAGTTGGCCATGGTCATTGTTCAGGTCATCATAGAGAGCATTTTCAGGGATCATGCGGTAGAAATGGCATGCAGCACGGTCAGGGTCACCACAATCATGACGAGCATCACTGGCAGAACAGGTAATATCATCACTGAATTAAAGAAGCAACTGAAATAAATGATCAAAAAGAAAGGATGGATTTTCATGAGCGAATCGGAAGAAAAATACTTAAGGACTGTTTATACTCTTTCTGAAAAACAAAACGAAATCCGTTCTATTGATGTCGCGGCAATGCTGGGATACAGCAAGGCCAGTGTTTCCCGTGCAATGAAGAATCTGAAGCAGAATAATTACATCATTATGAAACCATATGGCCGGATTGCTTTAACTCCGGCGGGATATAAAAAAGCTGAAACTATTATACAGCGTGAAGCCATTATCTCGGGGTTTCTGCAGAAGACATTGGGACTTACTGATGAATTGTCTTCAAAATATTCCATATATATGGCTCATTTCATTGATCAGGAAACATTGAATAAGATGAGAGCAGGAGTGGTGATAGCATTATAAAAAAATTACAATGTAACTTACAAGTCGTCCATTATAGGTTATCCAGAATATTCAACCTTATCTATAATATGGTTATGTAAATAAATTAATAAAAAATATTAAAATTGATATTGACAAATAATTAACAAAGAGCTAAAATAATATCATAGATATTGTTAAATAATTAACACAAACGGCATAACAATTTGAAGTCTAATTTCTGTTAAGCCATGCAAGAAAACATTAGTGGCTTATATTTTTAAAAGCAATTGTTAAAAAATTAACGATAATACAAATTCAAATGGAGGTTGGATATTATGGCGAAGAAGAATTTGATAGTAAACAGCGTTGATACTCTTTTGGAAAAAATAGCTGAAATCAAACAGGCACAGGAAGTGTTTGCGACATATTCCCAGGAGCAGGTTGACAAGATATTTACGGCTGCCGCACTGGCTGCAAACAAAAAAAGAATCCCTCTGGCAAAAATGGCACAGGCTGAAACCGGCATGGGCATTGTAGAAGATAAAGTCATAAAAAATCATTATGCGGCAGAGTATATTTACAATGCCTATAAGGATACCAGGACCTGCGGCGTTCTTGAAAGAGATGAGGCTTTCGGAGTAACTAAAATTGCTGAACCCTTGGGTGTTATAGCAGCAATCGTACCGACCACCAATCCGACTTCAACTGCTATTTTCAAGGCTTTACTGGCTCTTAAAACAAGAAACGGAATCATCTTTTCTCCCCATCCAAGGGCGAAGAAATCAACAATAGAGGCTGCAAATATCATACTTGAGGCGGCAGTTGCCGCAGGGGCTCCAAAAGGAATCATAGGCTGGATCGATGAGCCTACCATAGAGCTTTCCGAAAGAGTAATGAAAGAGGCAAATATAATACTGGCTACAGGCGGACCGGGAATGGTTAGGGCGGCATACTCATCAGGAAAACCTGCCATCGGGGTCGGAGCGGGAAACACACCTGCAATCATTGATGATACCGCCGATATCAAAACTGCCGTAAGCTCAATACTTGTATCAAAAACCTTTGATAACGGTATGATATGTGCTTCCGAACAATCAGTAATAGTTTTGGATAAAGTGTATAGTGAAGTTAAAAAGGAGTTCACCGTCAGAGGCGCTTACTTCCTTAATAAGGATGAAACTCAGAAGACGAGAGAAGTACTGCTGATAAACGGTGCTCTCAATGCAAAGATAGTTGGTCAGACTGCCCACTCCATTGCCAAATTGGCCGGTTTTGACGTTCCTGTTGAAACAAAGATACTGGTGGGTGAGGTTGAATCGGTAGAATTGTCGGAAGCTTTTGCACACGAAAAACTATCCCCGGTACTTGCCATGTATAAGGCCAGGACCTTTGACGAAGCTGTAGCAAAGGCTGAAAAGCTGGTTGCCGACGGAGGGTTCGGCCATACATCCTCATTATATGTTGATGCGGTCAATGAAAAAGCGAAAATAGACAAATTCTCAGCTGCAATGAAAACCTGCAGAATTCTTGTAAATACCCCATCCTCACATGGTGGAATAGGAGATCTTTACAACTTCAAACTGGCTCCTTCACTCACTCTTGGCTGCGGCTCATGGGGTGGAAACTCCGTATCTGAAAATGTAGGAGTTAAACACCTTATCAATATTAAAACTGTTGCTGAAAGGAGAGAAAATATGCTTTGGTTTAGAAGTCCCGAAAAGGTATATTTCAAAAAAGGCTGCCTGGGTGTTGCTTTGAAAGAACTTAAAGATGTTATGAATAAAAAGAGAGCATTTATTGTTACCGACTCCTTCCTCTTTAATAACGGTTATACAAAGCCTGTTACAGACCTGTTGGATGCCATGGACATCAAGCACCACACCTTCTTTGATGTGGCTCCGGACCCTACGCTTGCATGTGCAAAGCTGGGCGCCGAAGCTATGAGGGAGTTCAAGCCGGATGTGATCATTGCTCTCGGCGGCGGCTCTGCAATGGATGCAGGAAAGATAATGTGGACCTTGTACGAGCATCCTGAAGTTGACTTCCAGGATCTGGCCATGAGATTTATGGATATCAGAAAAAGAGTATATACATTCCCGAGACTGGGTGAAAAAGCTTACTTTGTGGCAATCCCAACATCAGCAGGTACAGGTTCGGAGGTAACTCCCTTTGCAGTTATTACTGATGAAGAGACCGGCGTAAAATATCCTCTTGCAGATTACGAATTAATGCCTAAAATGGCTGTAGTTGATGTCGATTTGATGATGAACATGCCAAAAGGCTTGACCTCGGCTTCAGGTATTGATGCGCTGACCCATGCGGTTGAAGCATACGCATCCATGCTGGCGACAGATTACACAAATGGCCTGGCGCTGCAGGCCGTAAAGAATATATTTGCATACCTGCCTTCAGCCTATGAGAACGGTGCAAAAGACCCTGTTGCAAGAGAGAAGATGGCTGATGCCTCAACAATGGCCGGTATGGCGTTTGCAAATGCCTTTCTGGGAATCTGCCACTCCATGGCTCACAAGCTGGGTGCCTTCCATCACCTGCCCCATGGTATTGCAAATGCACTGCTGATAAATGAGGTCATGAAGTTTAATATTGCGGAAGCACCTGTTAAAATGGGTACCTTCTCACAATACAAATATCCAGAAATATTGAAGAGATATGTTGAAATAGCATCTTTTGTTGGTATTAACGGCACAAGTGATGAAGATAAGTTTAACAAGCTGCTTGTAAAAATTGATGAATTAAAAGCAAAGGTCGGAGTCCCTGCCACAATAAAGGCAGCCGGAGTTGACGAAGCCAAGTTCCTTGAGACCCTTGATGAAATGGTGGAACAGGCCTTTGATGATCAGTGCACAGGTGCAAATCCAAGATATCCGTTAATGAGCGAATTAAAGGAAATGTATTTAAGGGCTTACTACGGAAAGTAATTATCGGCCAATATCCGTTGGCAGGACAATCCTAAATGCTCTCTTCATTGTTGACCCCGTATTTATGTCCTGCCAATTTCATAATCTCCTGGTGGTCTGTAACATCTAAAACGTATATGTCCGCGAGGAAAATTTTCTCAGGACAAAGATGTTACAGGCCACTTGAAAAATAACCGCTTGCAGAGTTTGATTATTCAAACCCGCAGGCGGTTATTTTTACACATAGAGTTGGATTTTACCGGTTATTTTTATAGCATTTATTTCTGTTTTAGAACAGATTAATAAATGCTATAATATACAAAATGGCTTTGTTCATGTTAAGGAAATTATAGTGTGATCATGAATACAAAAGCAACTTCGTTCATATTAATTTAATAAGGATAATAAACAGATATATGAAGAAAAAATTTAGTTTCAGAAATGCTAATTGGGAGAAGATAACCTTTTGGTTTGTATTTTCAACTCTTGTGGTTTCAACGGTATTCTCTCTTATAAATCTTATTTTGTCGCCTTCGGGCGCTGTTCAGCACGTGCAATTTCAAAAGCTCAAGAGCGATTATGTCCTCATGATCATCCAATGTATAATGGGTATGATAATTATGTTTCTTCCGTCAATGCTCGAAAGAAGATGGAAGATAAACGTGCCCGGCTTCATGCATATTGTTTTTGTTATTTTTCTTTATGCGGCCATATATTTGGGAGAAGTGCGAAGCTTTTACTACCACATACCACATTGGGATACCGTATTACATACCTTCAGCGGTGCTATGATAGGTGCGCTGGGGTTTTCAGTCGTCAGACTGTTAAATGATTCTGAAAAAGTGAGCATCAATCTAAGTCCTTTGTTTGTTGCCATTTTTGCTTTTTCATTTGCACTGGCTATTGGAGCCCTTTGGGAGATTTACGAATTTTCCTTTGACAAACTTCTGGGTTTGAACATGCAGAAGTTTGCCTTTGAGGATGGCAGTCTCAGAGTGGGCAGAGATGCTCTGTCGGATACCATGAAGGACTTGATTGTCGACGCCCTGGGTGCCCTGGGTACAAGTATAATGGGTTATATTTCACTTAAATTTAAAAAGGGCTGGCTTGAAAAGTTTGAGGTAACCCGGTATTTTCCTAAAGAAAATAGTCAGGATACTTCTCTTTCAGAGCCTTCGGATGATCCAGACCGGAATAATGATGCCGTTTTAAAATAGAGTAACAGGCGGTATCCCGGTTCCGGATAAGTTCAACCAGCTGGCAGTGCTCATTATATACCTTTCCCAGCATTTCAGGCAAATACATGGTCAAAACCCTGTACCTGTTGTAATGAATCCGCGTTGTGCTCAATATGTCCCAGGCAGTAGCATGATCTGCGGCTTTGAATATCATTCTGTGATATTCATTATCCAGTTCAAGAAATTCCTGTACGGTACCGGCTTCTTCAACCACGTCCTTTTGATGACGGAGATTTTTCTTTATCTCCGGGGGAAGCTCTGCACCATTTTCCATAATCTCGCGTATAATTTGATTTTCCAGAAGATTTCGCATGAAGACACTTTCGCTCACATAGGAAAGGTCTATCAATGACACAAATGTGCCCTTCTGTGGGTATATATTAATAAGCTTTTCATGGGACAGCCTGATAAAAACCTCCCTTACGGGTGTTCTGCTGACCTTCAGCAAATCTGATATTTCGGTCTCGCTGATCATCTGACCGGGTTTATATTCAAGATTAAGTATTTTATTTTTTAACTCCTGATAGATTACTTCCTTCAAAGGAAGCACATTCCGTTCAATTCTGTTCAAATTAACCTCCATGAGCCGCATAGCGGCCACAAAATATTATGTAAGAAGTATCCTTTATCGCAATGTGGCGAATAAAGGAGGTTAATTGGCCATGCGCGTTTTCAAAGTATTTAATCAAATTCATTTCTGAGTCAAGTACTATTAATACTTTGAATATGTCGCGCGGCCATAAATTCAAAGGTTGGCTTGGAAGACGAGCGATAGTGGAGTCTTCCAAGCTAACTCCCTGTTAGCATTATTACATAGCACTTACTATTTTAACATAAGTGCCTTTACAATTATATAAATTTGAGCAGCTACGAAATTTTTCAAATGAGATACTTTTAAAAACAAGCTCATTGCCGAAACCAATATTGACACTTAACTTGTATACTAGTATATTAATATATAAGAGATGATTTATCAATAACTTTCAATAGAATAAATAAAATCAACCCATTGGGAAAAAGGAGCCAAGTATTATGAACAAGAATGATGTTTTGCAAAAGATCTGTGACTGCGGAGTAGTAGCCGTTGTAAGGGCAGAAAGTGCCGATCAGGCCATGAAGATCGCTGATTCCTGTGTTGAGGCCGGAATATGCGCTATCGAGATTACTTTTACCGTAAATGGAGCCCTGGAGGTTATTAAAAAGCTTGCGGAATCCAACAAGGACGGAAAAATCCTCATCGGCGCCGGAACAATTCTTGATCCCGAAACCGCAAGAGCTGCTATACTGGCAGGTGCACAGTTTATTGTAAGTCCCTGTCTGAATACCGAAGTGGTTAAAGTTTGCAACAGATACCAGATTGCCTGCATGCCGGGTGCAATGACGGTTAAGGAAGCCGTAGAAGGCCTGGAAGCGGGTGCGGACATTATAAAGGTATTTCCGGGAGAACTCTTCGGACCGGCAATCATCAAGGCTTTCAAGGGACCTTTGCCATACATAAGGCTTATGCCCACCGGCGGTGTAAATCTGGATAACGTAGATGAATGGATCAAAGCGGGCAGTGTTGCGGTTGGAGTTGGAGGAAATCTGACAGCCGGAGCTAAAAAGGGTGACTATGAATCCATAGTTACCATAGGAAAGCAGTTTGTTGAAAAAGTAAAACAGGCTAGAGGTCGTAACATCTAAAACATAGGCAATGTATGAATTTAGATGTTACGGATTACTGGAGCTTTAAAGTAATAGATAAAATCTTAGGAGGTCTGTTATGTCAATTCTTAACTTAAAACCAAAAGGAAGTTACAAATATGATTGTATATCCCTGGGAGAAGTAATGCTGAGACTTGATCCCGGAGACGGCAGAATTAAAAACACCAGAGAGTTCAAAGCCTGGGAGGGCGGGGGAGAATACAATGTTTCCAGAGGACTCCGCAAGTGCTTCGGAATGAATTGTGCTGTTGCGACGGCATTTGCAGATAATGATATCGGCAGGCTGATCGAGGATTTGATACTGCAGGGCGGGGTCGATACCTCTTTAGTTAAGTGGATGCCCTTTGACGGAATAGGCCGTGCTGTCAGAAACGGTCTGAACTTCACAGAAAAAGGCTTCGGTATAAGAGCTGCCCTGGGGGTATCGGACAGGGCCAATACAGCTGCGTCACAGCTGAAGGCAGGGGACATGGATTGGGAATATGTCTTTGGAAACCTGGGTGCAAGGTGGTTCCACACCGGCGGTATTTTCGCCGCATTGTCGGAAACCACTCCCGAGGTGGTAATTGAAGCTGTCAAGATTGCTAAAAAATATAATACCATTGTATCCTATGACCTTAATTACAGACCCTCCCTGTGGAATTACATCGGCGGGAACAAAAAGGCGCAGGAAGTCAACAAGGAAATAGCAAAGTATATTGATGTTATGATAGGAAATGAAGAAGATTTCACTCAATGTCTGGGTTTTGAAGTAGAAGGAAATGACTCCAGCCTGAAGGAGCTGGATATTGAAGGCTATAAAAAAATGATTGACAAGGTTGTAAAGGAATATCCCAATATGAAGGTTGTAGCCACCACCCTCAGAGGAGTTAAGACTGCAACGGTCAATGACTGGAGTGCCATTTGCTGGGCGGAGGGCAATATTTACAGATCAATTGAGTTCCCGGCACTTGAAATATATGACAGGGTCGGCGGCGGAGACAGTTTTGCATCAGGTCTGGTTTACGGCCTAATGACTGCAGATGATGCACAGAAGGCCGTCAACTACGGTGTAGCACATGGCGCTTTGGCCATGACAACTCCTGGTGATACCTCCATGGCCAGCCTGAAAGAGGTTGAAGGTGTAATGAAGGGGCTGGGGGCAAGGGTTGTAAGATAGGTACATTATATGTCAGAATTAAATGATAAAGGAAAACGCGGAAGCCGCTCGCCAGGGGCTTTCGCGTTTTTAGGGTAAGGGTACCGTGTGTCCGGCAAAGCTGAATTAAAGACAAGTTACTTCTAATAAATTTTACTGTAAATCACGTAACTTCCTCCTTTTAAGATTATTGTTGTTATGAGCAAAACAAGTGATATATAGAATGCTGACACATTAAAAAGAGCCGTTGTACATGTAACAAAAAATAAAATCAAAAGCAAGATATCAATAACGATACCACCACTTTTAATATGGAGAAGCTGTTGCCGTTCATCTGTTTCCTCTACTGATTGCGCCAAAAGCAGGTTCTTGTTTTTAAGTAATTTTTTGTTGTAAACAATCAGATGAATCACATAGATTAATCCGCCGAAGAAAATAATCCTGCTAACATTTTCAGCTAAAGATGTCATTTGGTGAGAATCTCCAAGGCCAACTTCACCAACAATTACCATATATACAAACATAAGAATTAAAACAAGCCATGATGCTCGAATTCTCAATTTGATTTTTTCTGAAAAATTTCTACCTGTAAAATACTTCATATTGCATATCCTCTAATTCTTTATTTTCTTTCAGGCAATATAATTCTTCTATAGTTATATCAAAAACAGAGGCAATACGATATGCTAACATCAGTGAAGGGTTGAATTGACCTTTTTCTAGTGAAATAATCGTTCTGGATGATACCTTCACTTTTTCAGATAATTGTTGCTGAGTCATTTTAAATTGTATTCGATATTCTTTAATCTTGTTCTTCAACACTAATTGCCTCTCTTCACATGAAACAAACTTCATGTGAAGTTTGTTTCATGTTATCACCTAAATATAGTTTTGTCAATAAAATAGTAGACCCTCTTTATACAACTTTTATATCAACTTCATAAGCCTGACTACTCCGGACCAATACCTCACGAATTAAACCCTCCAACAAGGTTTCAGACATAACCGGTCAAAGTGCAAACAACTTAATCAGGTAAATATTTTTATAAGTTTTGAAACTTATTTTAAATTTTCTGTGTATATAGTAATGTACAAGACAAGATAAAACTATTTTAATTTGATATAAAGGAGGCTTTTGCAGCTTGATTAATGAAGCAAAGATCCTGGCAAATCTGAGAGGGAAAAAGAGAGGTTCACTTGATAAGGTAATTGATATATATACCCCCTACATAAGCGTAATTGTATATAACATTATCGGAAGAGTGATGACAAATGAAGATATAGAAGAGGTTATTTCGGATACATTTATTTCACTTTGGAAACACGCTGATGTAATCAATAATGAAAAAGGCAGTATCCGAGCATATCTCGGAGCAATAGCGCGCAATGGCGCAAAAAATAAGCTGCGTGGGGTGGAAAACCACATAGAGCTTGATGAAAATATAATTTCTAAGGATGTAGAACCCCAGGGGAATTTGATTTTAAAAGAGGATAAAATACTGCTTATGGAGTTGATTACACAGCTGGGAGAGCCTGATAGCGAGATTTTTATCAGATATTATTACTTTGGAGAAAGCATCGGAAAAATATCTCAGCGAACGGGAATCTGTACTTCTACTATAAAAACCAGATTGGCGCGGGGACGAATAAAGCTAAAGGAGGTTTTAGTAAAAGAGAGGTGGGAAAGTAATGAATAAAAGACTTGATGCACTATCAAATGAAGTGGGCTGTGAATGTTCAAATTTTAAAATAGATACTAAAAATATTAAAAATAAAGTTAACACAACGCTAAATTCCGATCTTGAAGAAAAGAGAATTTACATGAAACAGAAATTAATAAAAATAATTGCTATTGCAGCTGCTATTGTTGCTTTAGGCGCAACAACAGTATTTGCGGCTGTTAATTCTGATTTACTAAAGGAATTTTTTGCAGGAGATGCCTCTGCTGTACAGAACCATGTAAAAACGCCCAGAGAAAGTGTTACTGACGGGCGATTTACTTTAACCCTGGAGCAGGTGCTTGCCTCAAAATATCAGGTGCTTGTGGTATTCTCGATAGAGGGCTTAACAACTGAAGCAGTCAGTGAGCTTATGAGAGATGGCAAAGAAGACTTAATGAGCAATACTGATTCAATATCCTTTGGTCCAAAAGATAAGAAGGCTATAGAGCAGTCTAAGTTTAATGGTTATACCTGGGGAGAAATAGAGGAAAAAAGAACCTCTACAAAAAGATACTGGACACTTTCCAGTTCATATAGTTTAAATGAGAATGAAGAAGATTACTACATTAAACTGGGCGTAATGAATCCCTCAAAAGAAATCACCGTACCTATGAAGTGCAATGTGGAAACATTGGATTTGGTACTAAAAAACCCTTCTTACGGTGATACTGAGATAAAAATGACTCCGATTGGTGTGGTGTTGGAGACAACTAGCAATGAGACAGAATTTTTTACAAACGTATTCTTCCGGATGAAAAATGGAGAAATAAAAACCTTTAATGAACTCTTAAAAGATAACATGGACTATGGGAACGAACCTGCACAGGAAAAGATGAAAGGTGGTGCCCTGTTTCACAGTATTATGAATTTTTGCGATTTTAAGAGTGTAATTGTCGACAAAATAGAATATGACATCAAGGACACCTCAAAAACAAAGACAGTAGAAATTGATAAAAAACTATACCCGTTTAAAATAAAACCTGTTAATAAAGACAAATGTTATATGCCTGTCAACGAATTTTGCGAAAAAATCGGTGCTGCCATGGAATGGGATGATAAAACAGAAGCATTAACCATTACATATAGGGACTTAAAATATGTTATCACCAATGGCAGTAACGTTGCCTTAAAAGATGGGAAGAAAGTATCACTTTATAATGATGAAGAAATATTTTTCTCTGACGGTAAACTGGTAGCTTCGATAGACTTTATTGGGGAGGCAATGCATATGGATATAGGATTCCCATTTGAATTGCGAAAAGTTCCTGAAGAAGATTGGACTTGGACTGTTATACCGTAAAATAAAGCGGAATCGTGAAGCAGCACACTAATCCACACTTAATGCGGATAATATATAATCTGATGGGTAAAGGCCCCGAACGCGTGGGAGCTACAGAGGAAAAGCAAAACAAGAAGAGGCTCCCGGTGTATCCAAAAGCCATACTTTCATTAAAACTTAGCAATGTATACTCTAATAAAATTAGTGTATATATTGCTAAGTTTGATTATAACCAAATTCTATCCGGCGTAATCTCCTCTGTCCACTACCAGCTCGTAACCTATATTCATCATTCTGTTGGAAAGGCAGAACCTGCATTCGGCAGCCTCTTCACCGGTGCAAATCTTATTGTCGTACAGGGAGTATTTTTTGCGTACGGCTACCGGAGATAAATTTGGCATGACGACATTGGCACCGGCCAGAATACCTTTTTCACGGCCCTGGGAGTTAATGGTGCCTAACGCCGTAGTTGCGGGTATAAGTGTCTTTGGAAGCAAAAGGCGGATGAGGCCGATCAGAACCAGCGTTAAATCAAGGCTGCCTGAAGTTTCACGGGCATACCTGGTCTCGCTGTGAGGTATGAAAGGGCCGATACCCACCATATGTGGGTTGAATTCCTTAAGAAAAAGCAGATCCTCGGCAAGGTTTTCGGTGGTCTGATGAGGAGAACCAACCATAAAACCTGTTCCAACCTGAAAGCCTATTTCTTTCAGATTGTACAGAC
>JAEVZU010000107.1 GCA_023392075.1 Bacillota bacterium
TTTCTCTAAGAACGGAAGGTGTATAAATGTCTAGTGTATATGAGTATTTTATTTCTTTCACGCTTGCTTTTATAGTAGCATTTTCTGCAACTCCGGTAGTTAAAAGCCTGGCTTTTAAAATTGGAGCGGTTGATATCCCAAAGGATGACAGGAGAATGCATAAGCAGCCCATCGCAAGACTGGGCGGCTTTGCAATTATAGCAGGTTTTTTCGTTTCAATACTTTTCAGTATCGTAACTTCCAAACTTCTGAATGTGGGAACAGCTATTGTTTTTGACTGGCAATTCATAGGAATGCTCCTGGGAAGTTCAATTATTGCAATTCTTGGAGTAATAGACGATATTAAGGCACTGAGTGCCAAACTGAAATTTCCGATTCAGATAATTGCAGCACTTATTGTTGCTGTTACAGGTACGAGGATCGACTTTATAACAAATCCGTTCTCGGATATAGGAATATCAACTTTTGGACCCTGGATTTCATACCCCATCACCATATTGTGGATTGTTGGAATAACGAATGCCATCAATTTTATCGACGGTCTCGATGGTTTGGCTGCAGGGGTGTCCTCCATAGGCTCGCTGTCTTTGTTTTTTGTTTCGGTCATCAGACCTGAACCGGATATACATACTGCGGTTCTGGCTGCCATACTTGCCGGTTCGGCACTTGGTTTCCTGCCCTATAATTTTAATCCTGCAAAAATATTTATGGGAGATACCGGCGCAACCTTTTTGGGTTTCATGCTGGGAACCATATCAATTCAGGGTACATACAAGGCGTATACGGCAATTGCCATAGCAGTACCCATACTTGTGCTTGCACTGCCGCTGTTTGATACTGTTTTTGCCATATTGAGAAGAGTGGCAAGCGGCAAATCACCCATGACGGCCGACAGAGGGCACCTTCATCACCGGCTGGTAGATATGGGGCTAACACAGAGGCAGTCGGTATCATTGATATATGTTGCCAGTGCCGCACTGGGTTTATGTGCCGTGGTACTTGATTATAAAGGGCCTGTAAGTGCAATAATACTTGTAATAGCCGTAGCGGTTTTTGTTATAGTAGGATCGATGTATATGAATGAAATGAATAATGCCAGCAAAGCAAAAGAAAATCATCATCTTCAAAATCCGGCAAGATTGGCTGCAATTGGAGGAAGGAAATTGGATAAATTAAAAGTAATGACCGTATTCGGTACAAGACCGGATGCAGTAAAAATGGCTCCTTTGGTTAAGGAGCTGGAAAAATGTGAAAAGATAGATTCGGTGGTATGTGTAACTGCCCAGCATAGAGAGATGCTGGATCAGGTGCTTAAGATGTTTGAAATCACTCCTGAACATGACCTTAATATAATGCAGAGCAAACAGACTCTGACAGGTATAACTACCAGGGCGCTGGAGGGCCTGGAGAATGTAATTGATAAGGAAAAGCCCGACATTGTACTGGTCCATGGTGATACCACAACCTGTTTTGTGGGGAGCCTTGCCGCTTTCTACAAACAAGTAGCGGTAGGTCATGTAGAGGCGGGTTTGAGGACCTTTGACAAATATTCTCCATATCCTGAGGAAATGAACAGGAAACTTACGGGAGCAATGGCTGATATCCACCTTGCACCCACTGGGACAAACAAAACCAATCTTCTGAATGAAGGTGTAAGCGCAGATACCATATATGTGACGGGAAACACTGTCAACGATGCTTTAAAGACCACTGTAAAGGATGACTATGCCTTTGAGTGTGAAGCTCTGAGAAATATCGACTTTAAGAATAAAAGAGTTATTGCCGTAACTGCCCACAGAAGGGAAAACCTTGGTGAACCGCTGCGCAATATTTGCCGTGCCATCTCAACAATTGTCAACAATTATAAGGATGTTGAGGTTGTTTATACTGTGCACCTGAATCCTGCTGTCCAGGAGACGGCCAAAGATATCCTGGGGGACAAGGAAAGAGTTCATCTTATCCCGCCCTTGGATGTTCAGGACATGCATAATCTGATGGCACGCTCATATATGATAATGACAGACTCCGGAGGAATCCAGGAGGAGGCTCCAACCCTGGGTAAACCGGTGCTTGTGCTGCGAAAGGAAACAGAGAGGCCGGAGGCTGTCAAGGCCGGAACTGTGAGACTTGCAGGAACAGTTCAGGAGGAAATCGTAGAGCATGCCTCCAGGCTGCTCGAAGATAAGGCCGATTATGATAAAATGGCCAAAGCTGTAAATCCATACGGTGACGGGCATGCTTCCGAGAGAATCGTTCAGGTGCTGCTGTTCCATTTCGGGTTAACAGATGAAAAACCTGATGAATTTAATGTTTAGAGAATATTGAATACTATATAATTAATGAAAAGAAGGGGCTGCTGCACAGTGAATAAATTTTATTCAGCTGGGCAGCAGTTCTTTTTTTATGGTTAAAACAGTAAAATGGGCTTGTCTTAAAATGAGAGAGTTGTAAATAATGGAATACTGATCTCCGCGTTTCAGCAAAATCGAATTAGAGGCTTTGCTGTTGTGGCCGATGAGATAAGACTGCTTGCAGAAGATTCAAAAAGCACAGCCAATAAAATAACCGGCATAATCAAGCAGGTTACAGGTTCAGTTGACAATTTATCAACCAATTCCTCAGAGCTGCTGGACTTCATCGGCACTACGGTTAAGGGAGATTATGACATGATGCTGAACGCATCGGACGAATATGAGAGGGATTCGGAAAATCTAAGCCTTCTGGTAGCCGACTTCAGCAGAACATCTGGGGAACTTAATATTTCAATATCAAATATGATAAAGGCCATAAATGAAATAACCGCCGCCAACAGTGAAGAAGCGGAAGGCACAAGCAGCATAGCGCAAAGGTCTGTACAGGTTAGGGAAAAGGCAAACGAACTTCTGATACAGGCCAATAAATCCAAGAAGTATTCGGAAAATCTAATGAACTATGTATCCAAATTCAAACTGGAACAGTAGAGAATAAACACTAAAAAAACCTTGAAGCTTTTTATACAGCTTCAAGGTTTTTTTACAGGTCACTGAAAATATTGACACATGAGGAAGATTGAGATAATATAGTAGTAGTAAGTAATACTACTATTCTTTGCTGTGAGGTAAAACTATGGAATTAATAGAAAATCTAATGAAAACAGGTCTTACCAAAAATGAGTCCGAGCTTTATGCTGCACTTTGCAGGGAAGGTGAACTCACCGGCTATGAAGCGGCCAAAATTACAGGTATACCCAGGGCAAATGCATACCAGGCACTGGCAGGTCTTGTCGACAAGGGCGGAGCTTATATTATAGAAGGAACAGTGCCCCATTATACCGCAGTCCCCGCAGAGGAATACTGCAGCAATGTGATTTTTCATATGGAGGAGACGGCCGGCAGAATCAAAAAGGATTGTCCGCAGCTGCGGCAGCCGTCTGAGCCCTTTATTACAATAACAGGTTTCAGGCATATTTCAGATAAAATAAAGAACATAATAGCGGCTGCCCGGGAAAGGATATATATATCAGTACCGGAGACGGAAATGACATATTGGAATGAAGACTTGAAACATGCGGCAGACAGGGGGCTCAAAGTGGTTGCAATAGCACCGGAGGAGTTTGAAGTGGAGGGGGTAATTATTCACAGAATGAACAGCCGGTCTGTCCAGGTCAGATTGATTGCAGATTCCTCAAACGTTATTACAGGAGAAATAAAGGGAGGCGAGTTTGACACCTGTCTTTATTCAAAAAATAAATCCCTGGTCCAATTGATAAAGGATTCTTTAATGAATGAGATAAAACTGGCCCAATTGGAAGGAAAAGCTTGAGAGATATGATATTTGCACTATTTAGTTATATGTGAGGTGAAGAAGATATTGTTAGAACATTCAGGAACAATAAAGCTGCAGTCTGAACGGCTGATACTCAGAAAATTTCATTATTGTGATATTAGTAGTCTGTAACATCTAAATTCATACATTGCCGACAGTTAAATTTTCCTAGGAACTGCGTTGTCGTCAGTTGGAATAAAGCGATTATTCCGCCCTCCTCCGCCTTGTCCTAAAAAAATTTTCCTCGCCGGACAATATACGTTTTAGATGTTACAGACTACTGGCAGTATGCTGAGAAACTGGGTTTCCGACCCGGCTGTTCAGAAGAACTACGGAGAACCTGTATATGAAAGTTATGAAGACGTAAAAGCTCTATTGGATAATTGGATTTTTCAATATAAAAATAAGGACTTTTACCGGTGGGCTGTTATACTTAAAGACACAGGTGAAAGTATCGGACAGATAGCATTTTGCAGAGTATACACCGAAGCCGGAACGGCAGAAGTTGAATATTGTACTGGCCGGAACTTTTGGGGAAATGGCTACACGGCAGAGGCATTAAGAATGATTTTACAGTATTCATTCGGCAAGCCGGGATTTGAAAAGCTGGAGGCTTTCCATCGTACGGGCAATCCTAACTCAGGCAGGGTTCTGGAAAAATCCGGCCTGAGAAAAGCAGCCAATATAACACGCTTCGAATTGATATGCCGGCAGCCTGTCAATGAAATCTGCTATGCTCTGACGAAATATGAATACTTCAGGTCAAGCGACAAGTTGAAGGATTGATAAATGCCATACATGTCATAGGTATCGGTAACAGGAGGTAGAATTAAATGGAGATAATAGAAGAAATCATAGCTGAACGGCTTGGAGGCAAACAATTCGGAAAAAACACAGAGCTATATAAATTCGCATTAATTAAGGAAGCGAAAGCAAAGGCAAAAATTTTAAATCCAGGTCTCAGGCTGATAGATTTTGGAGTAGGTGAGCCTGATTTACCGGCAGACCGGTTGATTGTGGAGACTTTATACAATGAGGCAGGAAGGGAGGAAAACAGATTCTACTCCGATAATGGAACAGAAGAGTTTTCTGAAGCGGCTATAAAATATTTACATAATATATACGGTATAAACTGCCCGGGTACCGGGAACATACTTCACGGAATAGGTTCAAAACCAGTCCTGGCCATGTTGCCGGTATGCTTTATAAATCCAGGAGATGTGGCGCTTGCAACTGTTCCGGGGTATCCTGTTATCTCCACCTGGACCAGATACCTGGGCGGACAGGTGTTTAATCTTCCTTTATATGAAGAAAACAGTTTCTATCCTGAGCTGGAGTCAATTCCGAAACCGGTATTGAAAAGAGCCAGAATATTGTATATCAACTATCCGAACAATCCGACCGGACAGGTGGCGACAAGGGAGTTTTACAAACAGGTTGTAGAATTTGCTTATAAAAATAATATAGCTGTTATTTCGGATGCCGCATACGGTGCTTTAACATATGACGGTCAGAAACCGCTGAGCTTTTTGTCTGTTGATGGCGCAATGGAAGTTGGAGTTGAAGTGCACTCACTTTCCAAAGCCTTTAATATGACAGGTTGGAGAATAGCCTTCCTGGCAGGAAACAGCAAAATCATAAAAGCATATGGAACAGTCAAGGATAATACTGACTCAGGTCAGTTCAGAGCAATACAAAAAGCAGGTATTTATGCGCTGAACCATCCTGAATTAACAGACGGATACACGAAAAAATACTCACGGCGATTTGATATGCTGGTTGAAGCACTGAATGGAGCAGGCTTTGCCGCTGAAAAACCAAAGGGAACTTTTTATTGCTACGTAAAAGCTCCGGCAGGAGCCGGAGATGTCCGGTTCCATACTGCAGCCGAGGCATCAGAATACCTGATGGAAAAAGCCTTGATATCCACTGTCCCATGGGATGAAGCCGGAGCTTATCTGAGGTTTTCGGTAACCTTTGAAGCCCGGACCGAACAGGAGGAACAGGAAATAATCAATGAATTGGCAAAAAGATTGAAATCTCTGAAGCTGAGGTTTTAGTTCAAACACAAGAAATTTGCTTCGCAAATCACCCCCTCCAAACCGGAAAGGGATTCCCCTTTTCAATCCCCGAGTATAGAAATTTACCATTTGGGTTTTTCTGGTGTACACATTCAAACTCAGCATTATAAGTGCCTCATCACTGTTCCAAAAGTTATAAATTCCTATACTCCAAGAAATTTGCTTCGCAAATTCGCTTCTACGCAAAAAACCGGCATGTCACAATGTCGGTTTTCTTCAATATTAATTATTTACTTGTGTTTTATTCCGTATCTAATTACTGGAACCTGCCGAGGTGTTGTCATCGTTACTTGCTTCACCCTGACTTGAGACATCCGTCAGAATTACAATATCCACTCTTCGGTTCTTCTGACGATTTAAATCGGAGTCATTTGGAACCAGAGGAGTAAATTCACCGTAGCCCACAGCCGAAATCAGTTTGGGATCAATACCGGCCTTATCCACCAGTATTCTTAAAACATTGGTAGCTCTTGCACTTGACAACTCCCAGTTTGACGGATAAAGAGGACTTTTGATCGGTACATTGTCGGTATGTCCTTCTATACGTATGTGCTTGTTGGGAATATTGGCCAAGATATCCCTGCCTATTTTAAGAACCTTGTCTTCTGATTCCTTCTCTATGTCAGATCTTCCCGATTTAAAAATAAGTCTTTCATTTATTGAAATTACGACACCGCGCTCCTGTTTCCTGACTTCGATACTTCCTTCAAGCCCCTGTCCTTGAACCATTTCCTTGACTTCCCTGGTTATACCTTCTATTTGCTTGTCTTCCAACTCAGAGGGTATTACCGGCGAAGGCATTGTGGCTGGAAAATTAACCAGCGAGTTACCTTGTGCGCTGCCCTGCAGAACTGAATCAGAGCCGGTACCGAATATGGAACTGAATGACTGGGACAATTGTTGGAACTTTTGAGTATCTACCTGACTCATAGCAAATAAAATTATGAAGAGGATAAGTAAGAGGTTCATCAAGTCTGCATAAGTTAAAAGCCAGCGTTCGTTATTGTCTTTTACTACCTTCTCCTTTGCCATACTTATGCCTCAACTCCTTCTTCAGCAATTGCAGCAGCATCTTTTTGGGTTTTCCCGTTAAGTTTCTCCATGAGATTAAGGTTGAGTTTTTCTTTGATTATACGTGGGTTCTCACCTGCCTGAATTGATAATAGCCCTTCTATGATCAATTCATTTATCATAGTCTCACGGGCTGCCTTGACTTTAATTTTACTGCCGAAAGGCAACCAGATAAGATTTGCAAAAGCAACACCGTACATAGTTGCAATGAATGCACCTGCAATTTTAGGACCGAGAGCCAATGGATCACTAAGATCCTTCAATATGCTCAGCATTCCCATAACCGTTCCGCAAACACCCATGGCAGGCCACGTTCCACCCATGGCTTCAAAAATCTTTGCACCTGATTCGTATATCTCTCCCTGCAATTCGGTTTCCCTGGCCAGTATATCTTTGATTACCTCGGTTTCTATACCGTCAACAACCAAAGCCAGACCTTTCCGTATCAAATCATTTTTGTTGGTTTGCGCATCCTGCTCCAAACTGAGTAATCCATCTTTTCTTGCTTTTTCGGAAAGATCAGCCAACTCATTGATGATATCAATTTCATTATAATTTTTTTGAGTAAATAACATGGAAAGCGTAGATAACAATTTCTTAAATTCAGATAAGGGAAAGGCCACAAGAGTCGCTCCGAAACCACCGACAAAAACAATTAAAAAGGGACCCGGTCCCCATAAACCAGCAAGCAGAGACAAGTCGAAATGACCTTCTTCAAGATATCCCATAACTACTCCGCCTAAACCTAAAACCAAACCTATAATGGTTGTAATATCCATATTTTAACCACTCCTGATTGTAAATTCTTTTGTGCAAGTATACTAAAAATTCGAAGCTGAATTATGCACTTTTCGTCAAAGGGCCATTGATTTACCTTTTTCACTGTGCTATTATTGAACTAATTTATGCTATGTACAATTTCCCAACATAGCATAGTTGGAAATAAACCTAAAGTAAGTATCGTAATTTTTAAGTAGAAACTTAACAACTAATTGCGGAGATTGTATAAAAAAACAATAATGAGTAATATTTTAAAATTTTTTGTAAAAAGAGTTTGTATTTTTTATGCAATTGCTCTTATAATATGTTTGATATTCAGCGAACATCGGCTTATAATGATAGCAGCTCTTACTATCGGCGTATTGGTGGCGTTGTTAAGGTTTGCAGTTCTTGAATCGGTGCTCAGGTATTTGTTGGGCGGAGCGAATAAAAAGCGGGCGGTAATAATAAGTATTGTAATATATTCGCTTAACTTAGTCATAATAGGAATAACAGTAGTTTTTGCCATGCAATTTGGGATCCATGCCTTTGTTGCTGCACTGGGCGGAATACTTTCAGTACTGTTTGTGGTTATGATAAATGCTATAACCGAGGCTTTCGGAATTACACAAAATCACTATGGAACAGAAGGTGAAATAAAATGCATGAAGAAATGAGTATGAGCGACAGGCTTATAGAGGCAATGGATCCCCATAAGGTGTTTACAATCAAGCTGCCAGGTCTGGAAATACCAGTGACTGATGTTGTAGTTGTAATGTGGGTTATAATGGCAGTGCTGATCTTTTTCAGCATATTCCTTACCCGTAAGCTTTCAGCCGTACCGAACAAGAAACAAAATGTTGCAGAAATCATAGTGGAAATGATAAATAATATTGCAAAAGATGCAATAGGAGAACATCACTGGAAGGCATTTGCACCGTATTTGGGTACTATTTTTCTGTTCCTGATTTTTGCGAACACTGTTTCAATTTTTAATGTTATTCCGGGAGAAGGTTTTAAATTCAGACCTCCTACCAGAAACATCAATGTAACTGCATGTATGGCAATTATGTCAATTTGCGTAGTCATTTATGCAGGTATCAGGTACAAGAAAATGAGCGGCTGGTTGAAAAGCTTTGTCGAACCTATCCCGATGATGTTACCTTTCAAGATACTGGATTACGGCATAAAACCTTTATCTCTGGCTTTGCGTCTTTTTGGCAATATACTGGGTGCCTTCATAGTAATGGAGCTGATATATATGGCAATGCCGCCGGTAGTACCGGCAGCACTGAGTATTTATTTTGATTTGTTTGATGGAATACTTCAAGCATATGTGTTTATGTTTTTAACCTCACTATATATTGCAGAGGTATTAGAATAAGGGGGTGAATATATAATGACAGGAATAATAGCTATAGCAGCGGCAATAGCGGTTTTCACAGGTATTGGCGCCGGAGTAGGTATCAGTTTGGCAACAGGGAAAGCTGTTGAAGGTATTGCAAGACAGCCTGAAGCTGCCGGACAGATAAGAAATGTTATGCTTCTCGGAGCGGTTCTTGCAGAAGCCACAGCCATCTATGGTCTTGTAGTTGCTTTGGTACTCGTATTCTTAAAGATGGGATAATATGGTCTACGATGTAAGAATATCTGTGAAAGGTATTAGTATTAAAGTACCAGGGGATATATGGATATAAATACCCCGGCAGTCTAACGCCTTTCACAGATATGGCAGTGTTTATAAAGCATGGTTGATATTCCTTGCTATTATATATATGACAATATCGATCAATGATCACACCGAGACGATTTGTCCTC
>JAEVZU010000128.1 GCA_023392075.1 Bacillota bacterium
TATATAAAAAGTGACATAAAGGGTAATGGACTGCTTGACAGTGTAGTCATTATAAATTTAAATGCGGATTATATACAAAAAGCTTTTACACAGCAGTACACCTCTCCGAACAGCAGTATTTTTCTCCTGGACAAGAGCGGAGAAGTCATATGTGACTCTGATTACAAATATTTCAGCAAAAATATATCGGACAGACAATTTATAAAAAAAGTACTTGAATCCGATAAAAAAAGCGGGTATATGATTAGCGAAGATGAGGGGAAGAAATATTTGATGACTTACAATATGTCTTCAAAAATACCCTTTTTGTTTGTCAGCAAATATGATTATCAAATATTGCTTCAGGAAGTCCAAAGCCTTAAAGATTCAATTATTCTGATATGTGTTCTCATAGGAATCATATGTATCATAGTTGCAGGTTTGGCCGCATATAATGTTTACCTTCCCTTCGGAAAACTTGTAAGAACCGTTGAATGGCATCTGAAAAGTGAATACAAGGAAAACAGGAGACGGAGGACCTATAATGAGGTCGAGTACCTTTCAAATGCCTTTACAAATATAATTAAAAAATCAAATGAACTTGAAAACTCCATACAGCAGAATATTCCCATGCTCAGAAAGATGTTTCTGACCGAGATGCTGTCAGGACATTTTTCTTCCAGCGATGTTTCCACCAAGGTAAAAGAACTGGGGATAAATATCGTGCAGGAAAAGACCTGTGTCGTAGTATTCAGTATTGACGGATATCTCGCGCTGAAAGGTATAGAAAACAAAATTGAAATTGCGGATAAGAAGAATGTTGCGGATAAAATCATCAGGGATTCCTTTAATGAATTCTCCGGAATGGAACTGGTGGATCTGGAGGAAGATATGTTTGCCATAATACTCAATATCAGGCACACCGGCGAATATGATGAACTGCTGGATACATGCATCAAAACCTGTCAGAAACAAATCGGGGATGAGCTGGATATTACCTTCAGTGCTGCAAAGGGTATGCTTGTAAGTATTCTGGAGGATATCAGCCTTTCTTACGCCAATGCACTCAATCTGCTGAAATATAGATTTATTTACGGATATAACTGTATCCTTGACAATAAGCTTGTAAAGCCCAGCTTAAAAGACAATTCCGTAGTGCTTGACAAAACCCGTAAAAAAATAATCCAATCTATCAAGGTATGTGACGAAAAACAGGTGAATCTGGGCCTGGAGGAGCTTGTTCGGCTTATCTGCGACTGCCAGTATGATTTTATCAGATTGACCATCAATCAGCTGGTTCTGGATATTATGACTGCTGTGGGTGGTATTTTAAACCCCGCGGAGGAAGAATTGGATTTTAATAATATTTACTCGAATCTAAATAAAAGCGATACGCTGGAGGCGGCGAAGGAGTGGCTGGAATCTTATTGCTGCGGAATAATTCACAGGCTTGAACAAAAGAAGGATAACAGGCAGAAGGATATGATAGAAAAAGTGCTGGCTTATATACGGACAAATTACCTGAGAACGGATATTTCCTCTGAAATGCTGTCGGACATGGTTAGTCTTACTCCCGGGTATTTCGGTAAAATTTTCAGCGACTTTGTAGGTAAGTCTGTGAATGAATATATAATAGAGCTTCGCATGAACAAAGCAAAAGAACTTCTGGAGAAAAATAATCTGTCGGTAAACGATATTGCCGCACAGGTTGGATTTTCAAATCAATCGTATTTTACTGCAACCTTCAGGAAATGGAATGGAATAACTCCAAACCAGTACAGATGTCAATTTAAAAAACCGCTGTAGAGGTGGATTTTCCACTGATGTGGTATAAAGCCGAGAATGGGAGAGAGTTATGAAATTAAAAATTATTGCCTGTAAATTTATTATAATTGTTATAAGTATTGCTTCTTTCAGTTCTTTAGTGTCATGCGGAGATCCGGACAAAGTGCAGAACCCCGGAGTAAACCAGCAAGGGCTTGAAAGATATCCCCTTACAATTTATGTGGCCGGGGAAAAGCCTGCACAGCAGGATGAAGTCTGCAAGGAAATAAGCGAGAGGACCAGGGGTACCTTGAATATTGATTTGAGTATAAACTATATACCCTGGGGTGATTATATAGATCAGATGCGTTTAAAAGCCATATCGGGTGAAGAGTACGATATCTGCCTGAACTTTGCGTCTCAGCTGGCCTCAAGTATTGCAAGGAAACAGTGCATTCCGCTGAACGGACTGATGGACCAATACGGAGAGGATTTGAAAAAACAGATTCCCCGGGATCTATGGGATAGCGTTACTGTAAACGGTAAAATATACGGTGTTCCGTCGGTTTATGCAAGGGCAGGTATGGCAAGAAGCATACTGATAAGAAAAGACCTGAGGGGAAAATATAATCTGCCCAAAGTTGAAAACCAGAGTACTCTGGAAAATTATCTTGATACTATTTCAAAAAATGAGAAAGCTATGATCCCCATTCTTGCCGACAGTCTTGGAATCATAGCAAACGATAAGGATTTTTTAGGACACGAGGTATATATCTTTGGAAATGATGCCCTGGGGTATATGTACATTAATATTGACAGCGGAAAGTATAGGGTTGAAAACTACTTTAAGACCTCTGTCTTCAAAAGGATATGGAAGGAGAATATAAAAGCCTATGAAAAAGGCTGGTTTGAAAAGGATATTTTGTCCGATACCAGCAGGGATTATAAGTTTGTAACGGGGCAAGCCGCAGCAATGGCAGGAGATCTGTACAATATTGTAGAAAGGCAGAATCAGCTTGCCAAAAATGTTCCTGAAGGCAAGATAGAGCTGGCAGTTTTTAATAAAGACGGCAAATGGATAGAATTGACTCCTGTGAATAATTACGCAATGCTTTCTTCCACCGGGAAACATCCCGAAAGGGCCATTATGTTCCTTAACTGGCTGAGACAGAGCCAGGAAAATTACGATATGCTGATGCTGGGCATAGAAGGCAAGACCTATAACCTTGTGGGTGAAGAGGCTCAAGTACCTGACGGAGTCAATCCGGTTGACCGGTATAATCCTACGCCCTGGTTCACAATGCACTTCCCCTATCTCCGTACCTGGACTTCCGATCCGGAGGAATATAAAAATGCCCTTGATTTCTGGAAAGGGCTCAGGCCTGAAACCTCACCGCTGGCATCCTTTGCATTTTCAAGTGAAAATGTAAAAGCGGAATCCCTTGCGGTCCAAAGACTTGTAGAGGAAACAGGGCGCCCGCTCAATACGGGAATAATCAGCAGTGAGGCAGAGTATCGGAGATTTCTGGAGGAACTTGACAGAGCGGGAATTGAAAAGATTATAGAAGATACACAGAGACAGATAGATGAACATTTACGAAAAAATAAATAAAGACAAAAAAGGATATCCCAAGGGTATCCTTTTTTTTAGCGTATAGGAATTTATAACTTTTTGTTGAAAGTCTAAGTACTGTTAAACTTGAGTTTGGAGTGATACACCAGAAAATTCAATTAGAGTAATTCCTACACGCGGGGTTTGAAAAGGGTATCCCCTTTCCGAAGTAGCGGGGGTGCTCAGGAGCTTTAGCTCCGTCGAAGACCAGCTAAGTGTTGTCAATAGTTTTTTATAAAAAACACCTTAAGTAATATTTAAGATTGTAGCTTCAAAGAAAAGCATGACAATTAAACTACCTATTGAACTTGACATAAAAT
>JAEVZU010000129.1 GCA_023392075.1 Bacillota bacterium
TGAAGGTTTTTAACCTGTAATAGCTTATCAGACATATCTTTCAACCCCTTTACTTTTTCATTTTTGGGTCGAAGGCATCTCTGAGTCCATCACCCATAAAGTTAATTGCTAATACTGTTACGAAAATAGTCAATCCGGGCGGTACCCACATCCAGCTTCTAAGCATGAAATCATTGGTATCACGCACTGCCTGCACCATATTTCCCCATGACGGATATGGCATCGCAACTCCCAGACCTAAAAAGGACAAGGCTGATTCTGTCAAAATAGCATTACCAATCTCTAAAGTAGCTGTTACTATCATTGTAGGTATTACGTTTGGTATAAGATGCCTGATTATTTTATGTCTGTCCTTTAAGCCTAACGCTTCAGCTGCAATCATGTACTCCTGTTCACGCAAGGATAGTATTTGTCCCCGGACCATTCTTGCCATGGTAGGCCAGAATAAAACACCGATAATTATCATTACAAAAAATACCCTGTTTTGTGGCGAAACATTTAAATCCGACATTACAGCACCTAAAATAATAACTACCGGCAGGAATGGAAGGCTCAGGAATATATCAACTATTCTCATTAATATATTATCGATCTTCCCGCCATAATAACCTGCTATACCTCCAACAACCGTACCTATAAGAATCTCAATTAAAACTACGACAAAGCCTACGGCTATAGATATTTTTCCGCCATACATAAGCCTGGTCAAAATATCACGTCCACTGCTGTCCGTACCCAGAATATGTGATGCATTCGGCTTAAGCTTGGCGTCTATAATATCGGTCTTTAATAGGGAATAGTCGGAAAATACCGGACCATAAAAACAAATAATGACCAGCAGTGTAATAATAACAGCACCTAAAATCGCCAGTTTATTTCTTCTAAACTGTTTAATTGCCATACTCCATGGTGTCTGAATATTATTTCCTTTGTTCCTTTCAGCACTCTCCAGCATTTTCAAAACCAGAACTGAAAATAACGATAAAATACTGAAAATAACAAGCAGTCTGGCTCCAAGACCGGTGTGTGCAGTGATTTCACTGGATTTGAATATGGTTTTCCCATCCCCTGTTTTAGTTGCCAGCAGCATGGTTCCAAAAAAATCAGTTATTGAAGTCTGACTGTTGGAAAGCTGAATTCCATATAGTATAACACCTGCTGTAATTGATGCGACAGCACCTGATATGGCTTTTTCACTTTTTTTGACCAGATAGTAAATCAACAGCCCAAGGGTTATAATAAAAAGAGCAAATGTAAAAAGCAAAAATATGGAATGGCTGTTAAAAACATAAGTTTTTGCACTTTGTGATAACTTTTCCAGCTCAATTCTCTTATACAAATTTGTTAACAAGCCCAACCCGGTTAGGGATTTGTAATCCTTAAAAGTGAGAAATGGCAAAAAGTAGCAGGCAGCTGATAATATTACTAATATTATTGATAAATACTTTATAATTTTTTTCATACTCCACCTCACTTCAGTTTTACTCTTGGGTCAATTACCGCATACAGAATATCTGACAGCAGATTACCCAATAAGGTTAAAACGGCAACAAACATTGAAAATCCCATCAGCAAAGGATAATCTCTCTTTGTTACAGCGTCCAGTGCAATTTTTCCGATTCCAGGTATGCCAAATATACTCTCGGTTATTATTGCACCGGCAAAAAGGGATGGCAATGAAATTCCTATGTATGTAACTACAGGAATGAGTGCATTTCTTAACGCATGCTTGTATACAACCACTTTTTCACTGAGCCCTTTAGCTCTTGCTGTTCTGATATAATCCTGCTTTATAATTTCCAAAACTGAAGTTCTGGTATATCTCATCAGCTGACCAATACTTAAGAAAGCCAATACCAATGAAGGCAAAATTACATGCTTTAGCCTATCAATTAAAAACTGAATTCCGGTAAAGCTCGTACCCGGAGTATCCAGCCCTGCAAGCGGCAGCCATTTTAAATCTACTGCAAAAACTTTTATTAAGACCAACCCCAGGAAAAAGGAAGGCAAAGATATTCCTATTAATGCAATCACAGTGAAAAAATAATCCGTCTTGGAATATTGATGAGTAGCACTGATGATGCCTATCGGAATTGCTATCAGCAATTCCAGGAAGAATGCAATAATAGCTATTAGAAATGAATTCCATACAAAAGTACTTATTACTTTGGAAACAGGCTTCTGGTGAGTGAATGAATCACCAAAATCACCATGTACCGCACCTGATATCCATTTTACATATTTTACATGAATAGGATCATTAATTCCATACAGATCCTTTAAATGCTGTATTTGTTCCTGTGACATATGGGATGCCTGAGCTTTAGCGTCTATAAAATTTCCCGGAACCAAATTTATTATAAGAAAAATTATGATAGAAACCCCAATTACGATAGGAATCATCTGAAGCAATCTTCTGGCTATATAATTCCACATTTTTCAATTCTCCTGTCGTTGTAAAAATTCAAAAGAATGCCCGGACAAAAAATCCGGACATCTTTGTAATCAAAAAACTTAATATTCATCTACAATTGTTAATAAATGTTATTTTACTTCACACTTGTAAATGTTATAGAAGAATTCTCTGAATGAGGAAGTTTCATAACCTTTTATTCTTGTATTAGCTACCCACATATCACTTCTTTGATAGACATACAGGAATGGAAGGTCATTATTGAGTATTTTGTATATTTCTTTATAGATTGGTTTTCTGGCTTCAACAGTCAATTCAGCCAAACCTTTTTCATAAAGCTCATCTATTTTGGGATTATTGTAGTTGTTGTAATTCTGAGGACCTTTTGATTTAAATACATTAGCCGTTGAACTGTCAGGATCCGGAGTTAAGCCGGCAGCCATAAAGAAGGCTTCAAGCTGCTTCTTTGAGGATTTTTCCTGCAGAGTAGGCCAGTCAAGATTTTCAATTGTTACATCTATACCTATCTTTGCATAGTCATCCTTCATAACAGGAACCATTATATCAGTAACAGCATTTTGAGGCATACATGAGAACTTGATTGTAAATACCTTTCCGTCTTTTTCACGCTTTCCGTCTGTATTAAGTGTCCAGCCTGCTTCGTCAAGCAGCTGTCCTGCCTTATCCAGGTCAAAATCATATGTATTGCAGCCTTCGTCATCATATGCCCAGGATACGTTTGATTCAGGTATATTAACTACATTTGCATATTCGCCGTAAACCTTTTCAACGACAGCTTTTCTGTTAAGTGCATACATCAAAGCCTGTCTGACTTTTACATCACTGAATTTAGGATCTGCCTGGTTAAATGAAACATAACCGAATCCGTTTGTAGGGAATCTCATTATGTCTATGAAACCTGCATCTTTAGCAGCCTTCATGTTATCAGGCGAAACGGTTGCCATGTCAATATCGGTTTCTCCTGCCATAATTCTCTGTAATTCCTGACCTTCAGGAGTTATAGAGAATATAAGATTCTTAATTTTAGGTGCACCCTTGAAATAATTTTCATTTGCTTCAAGTTTTAATTCCTGGCCTGCTTTATACTCTACAAATTTGTATTGTCCTGTTCCCATAGGAGTAGAAAGCTTTTCCTTAACCTTTGCAATGTCACCTTTTTTGAAGTCAGGAGCATAATGAGCCTTTTCCATTAAAGGAACCTGCAGGTTGAATATAGCAGCTCCGCTTGCCTTGTCACAGGTGATTTCAAGGGTCTTTTCATCAACAGCCTTTATTCCTTCAATAGTTTCTGCACTGCCGTTTTTATAAGCATCCAATCCTTTTATGGAACCTTTGGTAATATCATTTGGTCCATCGTACTTAGGATCTGCCAACAAATAGTAAGCAAATTCCAAATCCTTTGCAGTTGCAGGATTTCCATCCCAGAACTTAACTCCGTCCTTAATGGTAAATGTATACTTCAGACCATCATCGGATATCTTGAAATCAGTTGCAGCCGGAATTGCCTTACCGTCAAAATCAGGATCTATGTTGAAATCAAACATAGTATAGCACATATACCAGTCATATGAGTTATCGCCAAACATTACACTGAATATGCCTGTGGTGTCGGAAACGCCTATAACCAATGAATCTTTTCTGTCTGAAGCCACTTTTGGACTCTTAGACGCATCGGTAGCCTGAGTGTACTCTACCTTGTACTTTGCAAAATCAAAACCGGTTGCTGCAGCGCCTGAGGTGCTTTCTGCACTGGTGCTCGAACCAGTTGCACTCGTTGTACTTCCGGAAGTGTCTCCGGTGTTGGAATTGCCGCCGCACGCAGTAAGTGACATTACTACTGCCAGTGACAACGCCAGAATAGATAACCTTCTTTTCATTTTTTTAAATCCCCCTTAAGATAAAATAAAAAATAATAAACAGCCATAATAAAATAAAATATTAATTATGGTACTGTTGTATCCATAACATAAAACAAAGAACATTAACACATCAAAACTATATTGTTATATAGTAATACATTCGGCTTATTTATCTATGGTTTACGCTTCTATGTATCTGCTGTTCTGTTTATAAAAAAAACACAGACAATCCTAAACATTAATGCTTCATTGCATAAGTTTCGGAACTCATCCATGTACTTTGTAATGATGGATAATACGAAGTTAAGTATTAAATTTATGTAATTTTATTATATACTTTATCATAACTTGTCATTATTTTCAATATATTACAAGGAAATTGTTCCTAACTATACCAAACTTGAGAAAAAATGATTGTCAAAACTGTTTCCACATTAGAGTCAACCTTGCACTTACACTGGGCGTACAAAAGCGCCAATCACTTATTAACGTGATTGGCGCCTAAATAAATTTTTATACGTCTTACCATCAGAGTATATTTTACCTTACTTAACGTCTGCCTTCTTCACAGGAGCTTCTGCAGTTAATTCAATTAAGTGGGCAAAGCACTTAATATCAAAAGATGTCAGCTCATAATTTTTAACACGGTTGTTCACTGCCTCCAGACCCATTCTCCACATTGTGGGAATTGCAGGGGCCTCATCAAAAAATGCCTGCTGGAATGCGTGGTATTTTTCGGATAAAAAAGCCTTATCCCATGCCTTTTCGGAGGAAATGTCACTCATAATAGTATCTAAGGTGTCACTTGTATATCTTGTGTAATTTGCAGATGAGTCGGGCCCCCAAAGATTTTTAGGATTGGGGTCAAAGCCGGTCTGCCATGCGCCGTCGTACATATCAATCTTCGGATCATCATGCTCTATTGCATCATAAAAAGCGTTGAATTCGGTCAAACGGCCGTTGTACAACTCCACCTTCAAGCCTGCATCCTTCCAGTTCTGAATTTTAAATTGTGCATAAGTATCAGCACCCTCTCCATCCATGGTCGCCCATGTAATACTGAAAGGCTTTCCATTGGGATCCTCGCGGTAGCCGTCATTGTTGACGTCCTTGTAGCCCGCTTCATCCAGCAGCTTCGTTGCCTTTTCGGGATCATAGGTATAACCTGCGATTTCAGTGTTCTGGTATGCCGCATGTCTGGGAGTAACTACTGTGGTTGCAAGGAAACGCAGACCATTATACAGCTCTTTTGCGATTTTATCATTGTCAACTGCATAGCCGATTGCCTGTCTCAGCTTTACATTTGCCATTTTTGAATTTGGATCATAGATGTTTT
>JAEVZU010000321.1 GCA_023392075.1 Bacillota bacterium
GAAGATGTATGGGGGTTAGGAGAATTTTTTAATAATGACATTAACGAACTGATCCATGCATTTCAAGATGCTAATAAAAGGATAGCTCCTGAAATCGAATTACGGTTACAAATAGGATTATCAAGACATTGTTCGGTAGATTACATATTAAAGTGTTTGGAACCTTTCTGGGGAAACAGTATTTTTTATTCCATAGACTTGTACGGTGATGAATCAGCACAACCGATTCAAAACTTTATTCCAGTTTATAAAAGAGCTAAGAATGAGGGATTAAGGCTGAAAGCACATATTGGAGAATGGGGAACAGCTGATGATGTTAAAGAGGGTATTGAATTGTTGGAATTGGATGAAGTTCAGCATGGAATCGCAGCTGCCGGTTCTAAAGAGATAGTCAGGTTTTTAATAAATAATCAGATCAGGCTGAATATTACCCTGACAAGTAATGTCAAACTTGGCAGGGTTCCGGGACTAAATACACACCCTATTAGAGAGCTTTACCATTCAGGAGTTGATGTAACCATAAATTCGGACGATATACTGATTTTCGACAGTGATGTATCCATGGAATACTTAAGATTATATGAAGCAGGAACGTTAGCGGCTGAAGAGTTAAATGATATTCGAATTAATGGTTTGCGCAAAGTTTGAACATTATTTTATTTTTATACGAATTTGCGAGTTTTAGAGGAGGATAGACAATGTTTAATTTGGATAGAACGAAAAAAGTAATAATAGCCATGTTCAGCCTTTCAGCGGTTTCATTGGTATTATCTTTTATCGGATTTGCCGTGGGCGGAAGCGAATTGATAATGAACGGTTATATGAATAGTCCGGGGCATACTATTCTGATGTTCGCTTCGTTTGGAGTATTTATCCTATCTTTATTGACAGGGATTGGATTTAGGGCATTAAGCAAAGATATTGCAGAAGAGCTGAAATATCTTAACGATAGAATTAAGAATTAATTTCAAGTATTTAATAATAAGTTATTGGATATTGATGGGGGAAGGAAGCTAATGGAGATAGTCAAATCATTGTTTTACTTTATAATAGCCGGAATATTCGAAATAGGCGGAGCAATTGCGTTGGTTGGAGTTGGGATTATCATGTACTATCCAAGGGGGTAGCGTAATTTTACATTGCAGTTTGACTTTTATAATAGCCGGGTATAGTATCGGATGTATTAAACTGGATGAGTTTTTGAATTAATGTATGAATGTGAGTATTGTATGATTGATATTGTCAAATTGACTTTAAGCGAGCAAAAATCAAATATTACAAATTTAACATTGAGGCAGTTGCCTGAATGGTTCGGGATCGAAGAAGCCATCGTGGAGTATGCAAGCGGGGCAGGGAATACAAATTTTTACGCGGCATATAGTCTTGATAAGCCTGTTGGATTTATTAGTATAAGGACTATAAATATTTATACTTCGGAAATATATGTAACAGCTGGATTAAAGGAATATCAGCACAGGGGAATAGGTAAAAAGCTTCTGGAAACAGCTCAGGAAGAATTGATTAATAGCAATGTCAGGTTTCTTATGGTAAAAACACTGGGTGATTCACATCCTGATGAATACTATATGAAAACCAGAGAATTTTACTATAGAATGGGCTTCTATCCTTTGGAGGAGTTAAAGGAGATATGGGGTGAGGAATGTCCCTGTCTTATTATGGTAAAGTCACTGTAGCAATTATTTTATAAAAGAGTCAACAAAAACACATATTTCGTTACAGGGCCGCTTTCTGTTAATAAAACTGTGTTTTTTTTGCAGGTAATTCTGAAGCAAGGCAGGAAAACTCAGAGGATTACCAGTTATTGACGGCGGCATTGTAAAATATTACAATTACATATAGGTGACGGCTGTTCTTTAATCTCGCATGAATCATAAAAGAAGCATTGGTGACTAATTACCGCCATGTTCAAACCAAAGGAGGAATGTCAGGGTGAATGGTGTTGGTCTGTTTGTTGAGGACATGAAAAAGATGGTCTTGTTTTACAGAGATGTGTTAAACTTTGAAACAGCTTGGGACGGCGGAATGTTTGCAAGTTTCAAAAAAGGCAATGATGAATTGTTTATGTACGATAGAAAAGATTTTGCCAAATCTATCGGTGAAAAGTATTATCCATCGAACGGGATAAATCTAACCATGGAAATGTACCTGAAATTTAATACCGCAGAGGTGGATAAAGAATATGAAAGGTTGAGAAATCTAAATGTCAGGATCATAACAGAGCTCGCATCTCAGCCATGGGGACAAAGAAACTTTTTTATGGCGGACCCGGAAGGAAATCTTATTGAGGTCGGAGATTAATACAGGACATGAGCCTAAGCCGGATATAATACAATTTACACTTAAATTGATAAAATTAAACGTAAATTCAAAGGTTATATAAAATGGGCTTTGTTCCGTTTGCGACAAGCCCATTCAAACACCGGTTATGGAAATGAATTAGTATCGATGATGAAGGAAATGGTGGTGAGCATGATGGTGAAATACATCATTATAATTCATATCGTATATTTCATCCATGTCATGCAAGTAGTCGGTGCAATCCATGCAGTGCATACCATGCATACCGTCCATACCATCCATATTTTCATAGGGCGTTGGCAAGAAATCATCTTTTTTGGGGCTGCATAAAACATTTTTAGGAAAACAATCTAGCATTTTAGGGCCTCCTTATAAAATTATATTATTATATTATGTACAGTAAGATAAATAGTTACACATAATTTAAATTATGTAAATGAGTTTGTACAGGTTTCAGCAGTACTTGAAACTGTCTGAGTAATATGCCGGGAAGGGTATATCAGTTACCGTTATGAGCAGGGGAGGATGTTTTTTGCTATAATGCATTTTATTCAGTAACTGATGTGTAATATCTTTTTATTCTGTTGAAGGGGATTGTTATGAAAACATTAATATTTAATGGCTCACCCAGAAGAAGCGGTGATACAAAAAGTATATTAAATGAATTTGTTAATTATTTAGATGGTGAATATTTAATGGTAGATGCCTATTATTGTAATATTAAGCCATGCGTAGATTGCAGATATTGTTGGGAAAATACGGGATGCTGCCAAAGAGATGAATGGCAGGAAATAGACCTCTATATTAAAGAATGTGATAATATTGTTATTGCTTCTCCCGTTTACTTTTCCGAGTTGACCGGCCAGTTGCTGAATGTAGTGAGCAGAGTTCAATCATATTGGAGTGCCCGTTTTTTTAGAAAGGAAGAGCAGATTCCAAACGCTAAAAAAGGTGGGATAATACTTATTGGAGGCGGAGATGGAAATATGTCGACACCGATTGAAACTGCAACATGTGTCTTGCACCATATGAATGTAAATAAGGTTGCACCTTCAATTTGCAGCCATGATACTAATAATCAGCCTGCTATAAATAGTAAGAATATTATAAATGAAATAAATAAACTGGCAGATTTTTTTAATGAAAATAGCTGATTACATCCAGAATATAAAATCTCGTAACAAAGTAATCTGACCAATGAATGCATTCTATACTATTAATGAATTGCAATTATTTAATAAAAAGGGGGCTGTGCAGTGAATTACACGGATCAAGTAAAAGCTTTGTGGAGCGATATAAACAATCAGAACTGGAATAACATACATACATATTTTGACGATGAGGCAATAATTAATTGGAATAATACAAATGAAAAATTCAATGTAGAAGAATTTGTTACAGCAAATGGAGAATATCCGGGGGATTGGAGAGTTGTGATTGAACGGTTGGAGACAGTCAGCAATCTGGTAATCTCTGTTGTTAAAGTTGAGCTTGCTTCTGATGAAATATCTTTTCACGCAACCTCCTTCTTTGAGTTTGTAAATGGTAAAATAAAATTATTGAATGAATATTGGGGGGAAGATGTAAATCCACCCCAATGGAGAATTGACAAAAATATTGGAAAGCCAATAAATTTATAAATTTTCTCATGGAGATAGAGACTATGCATGAACGAATGCTTGACAGAGAAGTTATCCCATCTGAAAATGATATCTTTAAATATCTGGGAGAATATAGCAGCAGGCTTCTGAATTATCTGGAATTGAAACTGGCGGCAAACTACAAGCTGGTGAAAGAACTCAGGTTTCCTTTTGGGAATAATTATGGCTGGGGATACAAATATTCCAATAATGCGACTCATCTGTGCTATTTGTTTTTTGAAAAAGAGGGTTTCACTGTTTTACTCCAAATAAACGGCAAAGGAAAAGAAGTATTGGAGAAAAACAGGGAAGCCTATCTTCAAAAGACTCTGGAGCTGTGGGAACGAAGATATCCCTGCGGAGAAGGTGGCTGGGTAAATTATCGGCCCTTTTCGGAAGCGGAAACAGACGATATTATTAAATTGCTTGAAATTAAAATCAGGCCAAAGAAAAAATAAGAAGATTACCTTGTAACATTGTTCAGCCACTTCCGGCTCCTGTACCGGGCTAAGGTGAGAGGTATTTTAATTATCTCGTCACTCATTAATATAATATAAATCACCGGTACACTCCATTTGAAGATAAAGGCAGCAAAGGCACTTAACAGTATTGAACCTCCCCACATGGTTGAAACATCAAGGAACAGGCCGAAACGGGTATCTCCTCCCGCACGGAACACTCCTACAACCAGGGTGGTATTCAGCGCCTGGGCTATGACAAAGTAAGACATAACATACATCATTACCGACAGATATCCCTGTGCTACAGGGGTCAGATTCAGTACAGAAATGGCAACAGGCCTTGCTATGAGAATAATTGCGGCGCCGCAGACCCCTGCCAGTATGCTGAGTTTGATAAATCTGTTTGAGTAATTCCTGGCAGTATCCAGGTTGTTTTCACCTATGGCTTTTCCAACCGATATGGCAGTGGCGTTTGCAAGTCCGAAAGCTATGACGGTGGCCAGCTGTCTTGCTACCTGGGCAACGGAATTCGAGGATACCACAGCTTTTCCGAGGTGCCCTATTATAATGGCGTTGGTTGCCACTCCGGCACCCCACATCAATTCATTGAGGGTTACAGGGATGGAATACCTTAAAAAATCACCAAACAGCAGCTTGTCCCTTATAAAAAGGCTGGATATTTTAAAGTGTAAAACATCATTGAATTTCCGGGCATATATAATTACACAAAAAAACTCAATACCTCTTGAGGACAGAGTTGCAATGGCTGCTCCCTGTATGCCCATTTGAGGAAACCCGAACATTCCGAAAATAAGAATAGATGCTATTATAACATTTGATATAAGCGAAATAAGGTATATAACAGTAGAAACAACTACCCGTTCAACACTTCTCATCACATTCAGGTAAATCATTGTTACCGACATAAATATATAAGACAGCGAGATAATTCTCAAATATTTAACGCCCTCGTCTATGACATCCTTTTCGTTTGTAAATATACTCATTACCTGATATGGGAAAATAAGCACCGCCGATGTGAAAAAAGCAGATATGATTAACGAAAATCTCATACAGATTCCCATTATTTTTATAATGCTCTCCTTGTCCCCTTTTCCCCAATACTGTGCGGTTAATACGGCTGCCCCGGAGGTCAGTCCGAAGAAAATGAGCACCATGATAAATTGAACCTGGCCTGCAAGTGAAGCGGCAGATAAAACAGTTTCGCTGATTTTTCCAAGCATGAGGACATCGATGGAGGAAATTCCAACGTTGATCAGGTTCTGAATTGCCATGGGCACAACAAGAGCAAAGGCCATTTTATAAAAAGCTTTTGCATCATTTGTAATATGAGTAGCTTTTTTCATAAGTATCACCATTTTTCATAGAATCTTATCTGTTAGTCTGTAACAGCTAGAATGTGTATTGTGCTACAGACTAATAGTATATCATAGAGCTTCAACTGTGTATAAGCAAATTTTTTGTCAAATGGCTTTAAATTCCAAAGTAAAGAATATGAGAAAAAATGGTATAGTAATAACTGGAACTCCATATCATGATATGGTAGTATAAATACATGAGTATCAAAATATTACCAAAAGGAGATGAAGGCATGTCACTTATGAATAAAACCGGTCTTTATATTCATGTTCCTTTTTGCGGTTCAAAATGCAACTATTGTGATTTCAATTCCTACGTTGGAAAAATTAATTTGGCAGAAGAGTACTTTGCCTGTATGAAAAAAGAGATTGATCTTTACCGGGATGAAATGGCACTCAACGAAATAGGTACCATTTTTATCGGAGGCGGGACACCAACCTGCGTTGATCCCCGGTTCATAGGAGAAGTTCTCAATGAGTGCAGGGATAGGTATCACGTATCTGAGTCCTGTGAAATTACCATCGAAAGTAATCCTGGTACCATAACCCAAGAGAAGCTAAAGGCATACAGGCAATACGGTATAAACAGAATCAGTATTGGTTTGCAGGCTTATCAGGAAAACCTTTTGAAGTACCTCGGCAGACAGCATACCAGGGAAGAATTTATTTCCAGTGTAGAAATGGCTAAGGAAGCCGGTTTTGATAATATTAATGCCGACGTAATATTTGGTATACCTGGGCAGACATTAGAGGATTGGAAGGAAACCCTGAGTGTATTGACAGAGCTGGGAGTAACCCATATTTCGGCATATGATCTGAAGATCGAGGAAGGCACAAGATTCGGTGACTTGCGTGATACCGGCAAGCTCATTGAGATGGAGGATGAGCTTGACAGGGAGATGTATCATTATGCAATAGAATATCTAAGGCAAAAAGGCCTTAACCACTACGAACTTTCAAATTTTGCAAAGGAAGGTTACCAATGCCTGCATAATCTTATATACTGGAACTGCCTGGAATATCTTGGGCTGGGTGCCGGAGCACATTCATTCCTGCAGGATATCAGATTTGAAAATCAGGCGACCATCGAGGGATATATAAATTATTTGTCAAAGGGTCAAAAGCCGGTTGAGGAACGTTATGTCAGAGATTTCTGCGAAAAAATGTCAGAGTATATGTTTTTAGGACTCAGGCTTATTGATGGTGTGAGCAGAGAGAGATTTGAAGACAGGTTCAATCAGAATATTTTTGTTACTTATGCAGCTAAAATTGACGGGTTGAAAAAGAAACAGCTTATTGAAACCGACGATAAAAGTATCAGGCTGACCCAGTTGGGTCTGGATCTGGCAAATCAGGTTTTTGTTGAGTTTGTTTAGTTCTTCAAATATCCGGAAGAAATCGGTAAAATCATATTTACCGCCGATGCTATTGAAAATTTTAATCTGAAGCTACGGAAGGTGACCAAGCTTTAAAGGAAGCAAGGCAATCAAACATAATGGTGCAGAATTTGTGGGGATCCACCTTGAAGGTCCGTATTTTGCAATAAGCATGAAGGGTGCTATGGATCAAAAATACATCAAGCTCCCTAATTCTGCTGAATACAGAGAAATTTTAAAAAGGTCGGATGGTATATTCCAAGGACTTTTGTTGAATTTAACAGGTCTGAGGTACATTTTATCACAACAAAAAAACTCAGGTGTTTTCCTGAGTTTTTGTTTTTGATATTATTTTGCTGCATTCAAAGCTTTTGCTAATCTTGACTTTCTTCTCGCAGCGGTGTTTTTGTGAAGCAAGTTTTTAGCTGCAGCTTTATCTATAGCCTTGGTAGTTGCTTTGTAAGCATCGGCAGCACCCTCACCGTTGGCAATAGCTTCTTTACATTTCTTAACAGTAGTCTTAAGAGCTGACTTTCTGATAGTATTCTTTAAAGTCTTAGTTTCGGTAACCTTAACTCTTTTTATTGCAGATTTAATATTTGGCAAAGTATTCACCTCCTGCGAGCCTAAATTCGCGTAATACGTGAGCAAAAAAATCAATAATATTTAATCGGTTGACAAACCGCTTCTTGCCCATAACAGATGATATTTTACCATGAACTTTTTTAAAATGCAAGCATTAACCCTTATTTTTCTAATTCAACTTTGCGGAAAAATGGATTTTTTTAAAAATGTCCTTCAACTTAAATACTAATTAAATACTAAAATCCAAATTTATTTGAAATACTACTCAATATAAATAATTTATGATTTTATGGAAAGGACAGATATTATGGTAAATTTATCGAATAGGTGGACAGATCTTGTAATTGAAGCTCATGAGATTTTCATGAACAGCAGTCAGGCAAGGGAACAGGCAGCTGAGCACAAATCTCCGCCCGGGGTAGAAGTGGAAAATGCCGGTGACGAAGATGTAAAAATAACAAGGGTAAGGATTACCTCTCCGACGGGGGAACAGGCCATAGGCAAGCCTATGGGGAACTATATTACTCTGGAAATCCTCCAGCTTAAGGATAACAATCCCGAGGTTAATCAGAAGGCGGTAGATGCCATGTGCCGGGAGTTAAAGTCAATGCTTGGCTTGAAGCCCAATGCCACAACACTTGTTGTTGGACTGGGCAACTGGAATGTAACTCCTGATGCACTTGGACCAAAGGTAATATCAAACCTGATGGTGACAAGACACCTTCTGGAATTTGTTCCGGAACATGTGGATGAAGGTGTCAATCCGGTTTGTGCCATATCTCCCGGTGTCATGGGTATTACAGGTATAGAAACCGGTGAAATCGTCAAGGGTGTGGTGGAAAAAATAAAACCGGATGCTTTGATAGCAATAGATGCCCTGGCTGCCAGGAGCATGGAACGTGTCAGTACCACGATTCAGATAGCTGATACAGGTATTGCACCGGGCGGCGGAGTGGGAAATAAGAGAATGGAACTGAGCAGGACCACCCTGGGAATGCCTGTTATAGCTATTGGAGTCCCGACTGTGGTAGATGCGGCAACTCTCACAAATGACGCAATGGATCTGATTATTGACAGCCTGATGCAGGAGTCGCCTTCAGATTCCAGCTTTTACAATACTCTCAAAAATATCGACAGGGAGGAGAAGTATCAACTTATAAAGCAGGCGCTTAACCCGTTTGTGGGGCAGCTAATAGTTACTCCCAAGGAAATAGATGATATTATCAGCAGAGTTTCAAAAGTCGTGGCTAACGGCATAAACATGTCGCTGCACGAGGGGATAAGCATGGAAGATATGGGGAAATATTTGATGTAGAAGATTACTTGGAGGTCTGCCTGTGCAGGCCTCTTATTTATTTAGAACATCTTTCCTTTTATCCTTTTGCAGGTTATAATTTATTACAGAATAAAAAGAGTGTTTTATCACTGTTTGAAAAGTCTGGAATGGAGAGTCGGCATGAAGCAAACCTGGAGAGTTCTTATTATTTTTGTTGTACTTTTGGCCTTATGGAATACTATTATCGTAAAGCCCATCAAGCTATTTACCGTTTTTCTGCACGAAATCGGCCATGCGTTTATGGCTATAGTGACGGGAAGCAATATTACGGGTCTGAGCATTTATTTTAATGAAAGCGGACATGTTACCTCGCTGCCGAAGGATTGGTTATCCGCTTTTCTCATAGCAAACGGAGGATATCTGGGAAGTGTATTATTCGCAATCTGTATCCTGCTGTTAAAAAATACAAAATTCAAAAAGCACATAATTGGTTTTATAGCTATAATTTTTCTTGGAGTTACCTTTAAATATTCGGGAATAATATCGTTTACAATGCTCTATTCGGTTATTTTTGCAGCGTTTACGATTATTGTGTACATGATCCAGAATGAAAGACTTCACGATTGGGTTATTGAAATAATAGGCATAGGAAGTGTTACATATGCAATATATGATACCTTTGTAGATACCGTGCTGCTTCAGGTAAACGACATGTTCGGTCTGTTCCGGGTCGGACAGATGCCTGTCACAGACGCAGTGCTTATAGCCAGACTTACACATATACCTGCCGTGGTCTGGGGAGTATTATGGCTGGCAATATCGATTTTTGCAGTGTATGTCATACTGTTCAGAAAAAAGGGCGGTTCGGGAAGGTCGGCCAAACGGTATTGAGGACAGACTATTTTAATACATTTTAAGGAGAACCGAGATGGATGATAGCAAACTTCAGATAATGAAGGATAGAATTGAAATATTGAATCAGGCTGCAAGGGCGTATTACATGGAAGACACGGAGATTATGCCCAATATTGAATACGACAGACTCTATGATGAACTTGTAGGGATGGAAAAGGAAACAGGGATTGTTTTATCAAACAGCCCCACAATAAATGTCGGTTATGAGGTACTGTCAAACCTTCCGAAGGAACGGCATGAAAAAACCATGCTTTCGCTGGATAAAACAAAAGAGGTTTCAGATTTGAAGGAATGGCTTGGCGATCAGACAGGCGTCCTTTCCTGGAAGCTGGACGGGCTGACCATAGTACTGACCTATGAGGGCGGAAATCTGGTCAAAGCTGTTACCAGAGGAAGCGGAGAAATCGGCGAAGTTATTACCAATAACGCAAAAGTGTTCAACAACCTTCCTGTCAATATTGCCTACAAGGATACTTTGATTTTAAGAGGAGAGGCAATAATCCGCTATTCGGATTTTGAAAAGATAAATAATGATATAGAAGATGTGGATGCAAAATATAAAAATCCACGAAACCTGTGCAGTGGCTCGGTACGTCAGTTGAACAACAAAATTACCGCAGAGAGAAACGTACATTTTTTTGCTTTCTCACTGGTTAAAGCCGATTATGCGGAATACAACAATTCAAGGCTGGCTCAGATGAAATGGCTCAAGGATCAGGGCTTTGATGTTGTGGAATTTAAAGAGGTCAATTCAGAAAATATTGAAGACTCCGTACAGTGGTTTTTTGACCGTATTGAAGGAAATGACTTCCCGTCCGATGGTCTTGTTTTAATCTTGGACAACATTGCTTATGGAGAATCCCTGGGCTCGACCTCAAAGTTCCCGCGTGATGCCATTGCCTTTAAATGGCGTGATGAAATAAAAGAAACCAGGCTTCTGGAAATAGAATGGAGTGCCTCAAGAACAGGGCTTATAAATCCTATTGCAATATTTGAACCTGTGGAACTGGAGGGGACGACAGTCAGCAGAGCCAGTATCCATAATATAAGTATTATGGAAGGTCTGGAACTGGGAATCGGGGATACTATAGGAGTCTATAAGGCAAATATGATAATCCCGCAGATATCTGAAAACCTGACAAGAAGCGGAATGACAGATATTCCGGAGCATTGCCCGGTCTGTCGGGGAGAAACCGAACTGCGGCAGGAAAGCGGCATCAAATTCCTCTACTGCATAAATGACGAATGTCTTGCAAAGCAGATTAAGTCCTTTACCCACTTTGTGAGCAGGGATGCCATGAATATAGAAGGTCTGTCCGAAGCAACAATTGAAAAGCTTATTGCAAAAGGGCTGATCAAAGAGCTTGCAGACATATTCCATATTGATAAGTTCAAAGAGGAAATTATTGAAATGGAGGGCTTTGGTGAAAAGTCCTTCAACAAGCTGGTTGCCTCGGTCAACAGAGCCAGAAATACAACTGTAGTGAGGCTTCTATATAGTCTTGGAATACCTAACGTGGGTTTGTCCACTGCAAAATTGATATGCAGGATCTTTAAGTATGACTGGAAAGCCATACAAAAGGCAGAATTTTCAGAGCTGATCGAAATAAACGGAATCGGTGACGTTATGGCAGATGCCTTTGTAAGGTTTTTTGCCGACGAAAAGAAGAGGATAATTGTTGCGGATCTGCTTAAAGAACTGGAATTTGAAACCATCGAGGTTGCTGAAACAGAACAGATATTTGAGAATATTGTTTTTGTTATAACCGGCTCGGTTGAGCAGTTTAAAAACCGTGACGAGCTAAAGGAGCTTATAGAAGCAAAGGGCGGAAAGGTAACGGGTTCAGTGACCTCAAAAACCAATTACCTGATAAATAACGACAACCTGTCGGGTTCATCAAAAAATAAAAAAGCAAAGGAACTGGGCATCAGCATTATAACTGAAAACCAGTTCGCCGACTGGCTGAATAACGGAATAAGGCCGGAGTAGATGAATATAATTTATTGACATAAAATAAGACCCACGATTTTCATATCGCTGGGTCTTATTTTTTTGTCATGTATACATTTGATTAATCTGTAAATAAGCTATCTAAGGTGATAATTTTTTACAAAAAAACATTTACATAAATTGACTTGTTTACTTATAATATGATAAAATGGTCAATATTAAAACAAATGTTTTATCTTTCATTAATTCGATAAAATTTGTGATAAAAGTTAATAGCCTCTATTGACAATGTACAATATGTTTTTGAGTGGTTAATTTGCCCTGCGGCTACGTTGAAGCCGCACGCCAAATTATCTCACTCAAAAATCACCGACCTCGCGCTGAGATATTTTGGCAATTTTCGAGGAGGATGGACGCAGCCTTGCTGACGAAAGGCAAGGACGACGACAAAGAAAAGTGGCAAAATAGCCGGCGTGCGGTGTGTTATACATTGTCAATAGAGAGTATGGTTTATTTATATAAACTTTTATATTTACAAAGGCATAAATATCTGGAGGTCAGCTTATGAAGCGGAGTATAAAGAAACCGTTGTCTGTGATTATGATTGCTTGTGTTTTAATTTCATCTACTATTTCTCCTGTAGTCGCATCCAATTATTTTGATACTAAATCTCACTGGGCCAAGGATAGAATTGACAGATGGACAGGCCGCGGTATTTTTACAGGTTATGATAATAAGTTTCGTCCCAATGACTTTATAACAAGGGGCGAGCTCGCTGTTGTTATAAACAATATAATGAAATACTGCGATAAAGCTGAGAATACCTTTACTGATCTTGATCAGAAATTTTATACGGATGCGTTGTTAAAGGCAAATTATGCAGGGATTATAAACGGAAGCAATAAAGAAATCCGTCCAAAGGATAATGCTACCCGTGAAGAGGCTGCAGCTATACTGGTGAATGCATTTTCAATAAAAGCAAACACAGAAAATGACTATTTGAAGTTCAGCGATTCCTCCCAAATTTCCAGTTGGGCTGTATCCAGTGTGAATGCAATGGCTGGTAATGGTTATGTAAACGGGGATCAGAAAAAAAGGTTTAACCCAAAATCCAATATTACCCGTGCCGAAATTGTTACCATACTTGATAATTGCATTAAAGTAATCTATTCCAAAGAAGGTATATATAATAGCGATATAGTTAATGGAAATATCATTATCAACAACCCCGGCATTACCCTTAAAGATATGACTGTAAATGGGAATATTATTATTTCCCAGGGAGCTGCCGACGGAAATGTACGCCTTGAAAATGTGAAAATAAACGGAGATATTATTGTAAAAGGCGGAGCCAACGTATATATTGGCAATTCTTCAGTATCGGGTACAATAACGATAAATAAAGCTGACGGAAAAATAAGTCTTATAGCATCAGGAACTACTGCTATTGAAAAGATTTTACTTAATAGTGGAGCAACAATAGATTCAAGAGATTTAAAATCCGGAGAAATAAGGTGTGTTGAGATATCTTCAAGTATACCAAGAGGGCACATTGTCAAATTGTATGGAATATTCAAGCTTGTTATAAATAATGCTAAAGATATTGATATTGAAGCAACCGGTACGATAGAAAAGCTGCAGCTTAATCAAAAATGCATATTAAAAGGCGGAGCATACATAAAAAGCATATCGGTTGCTGAGGGTGCAGATTCAGTTATCAATGGAAAAAAAGTTCCTGAAAGCAATGCTGGTTCTTCAACGCCTTCCTCATCCTCAAATCAGTCTTCGGCTAAAACGAGTTATATTGTTACATTTCAAGCTAATGGCGGTACAGCTGTCCCAGCTATGTCGGTATTGAGCGGAGAAAAAATAACCTTACCGTCAGCTCCTTCATACAGTGGATATATTTTTATGGGATGGTTCACCGACAAAGATCTGACAACTGAATTTAATCAGAATACGCCTATTACTTCAAACATTATTTTATATGCCAAATGGAGTGGGTGGAACAAGCCGGTAACGTTGGATGAACGTTTTGAAGAAGGATATCCGAAGTTTTCGGTGACCGGTGATAAAAAAATAAAACTGATAGTAAAACTTAAGGACGCAAGCAATGAAAATCCAGTAGATGTATTTATGCTTGTAAATCAGATGAATCCACTTTTTGATGCTACATCAGAAGAAGTCATACACGGTCATTGCGGCGCAGAAGATGGCCTGGTTGAGGTCGATGAGGCACCTTTCCTCCAAATATGCGACACAAATGAGCATGAGGTAGCAACCCAGGTTACGGTTAAAGGTATTAATAACATTAAGATGTATTTTGTTCTGAAGGGAAGCACAGGCGTCATTTCTCAAGAACCCGTAATGATAGAATTTCTGTCTGCCGACACTGCTCAACAGGATAATACCGCTCCGGTCATATACAACAACGGTATATACATAAATAGGAGCTACAATAAAATAACCCTCTACTTTGATGAAGCTTTAAATACCGACTCAATACCTGAGACCGGTGCTTTTACATTAACTAATAATACTACAAGCCCAGGTGCTATTACAACAGACGGTGATGCAACAAGTCCGGCTGCAATAAGCATAACCGGAATCAACTTAAGGAACATTGCCCCGGATAAGGGGACTGTGGAGCTTTCAGTTGACGGTATAAATGATTTTAATAACGATTTGACAATAAGCTATAACAAACTATATCAGGGAGACTCACTACAGGATAATGCTGCTGCACCGAACAAGGTGGAAAGCTTTTTAAATATACCTGTAAAAACTGTAAACTATGGCATTTCATCAAATGACACAGCTGTGTCCAGCCAGGGGAAATACATCTATATAAAAATGAACTTTGCTTTATTGGACTACAATTCTTATGACTTTACCATAGACAAGGGACCTGACCGCCAGCATTCTACACCTGTGAATACTGAATCGGATGTTCTCAGAATCTGGAGCAATTCAGGAGATTATCATAAACTGTATATTTGTTTGGACGATGTTCCATCGCTTTCCGAAGGTGACAAGTACTTTATTATGTTGACACCGGCGCCCAAAGATGGGACAACGGCTACAAACTTCAGCGGAGAAACAGTTAATTTTAAAATAGCCTTGGAAATAACTCCAGGTGTTACCCAGGAAGCCGGTATAACGCCTGATTCCATAACTTACAGCAGCAGTACCAATTCAATTAAAGTGAATCTTCCGCAGGTTAACAATTTGTATAGTGACGGTGGTATTTTCGGATGTTTGTTTACCTTGAATGTTGATGGGGCCGGCTACACTTTGAGAGGAAAGGTTTTTAATAATAACGGTCAAATAGTGATATACCAGAAAAATGTACCGGTTGAATTATCAAAGATTGACTGGTCGACGGCGTCACTTACCTATTCAGCATCAATTCATGACAATTTGGATAGTGACTCTCAACTGACATATAAGTCGGGTATGCCATTTGGCGGTTTTGAAGATGTGCCGATAACGATTGTTCCTTAATTTTAGAGTGACTGCATACACTAATCTTTTTATTGATGGAGGAAAAGAGCGTGAAAAAGCTGTTATATAACGAGGAAATAAATGTACCCCACCTCAACAAATGGCGGGTACCATTTCGGTTTTTAGGCGGTGGGCGGAGATTTCCTTCCTCGTTGAAACGCACAAGAGTAATAAAATTTTTCTACAACCGAAAAATTTTATCTGAACCGATGCGTTATAAAAAGCTGGCGGTAATATTGAGTGTAATTATGTTGTTTCAAACGGTTGCTGCAGGAAGTATTGTTATGGCCGAGGAATCCGGCAGTTCGAATTCTTATCCTGTTAATGCCAAGGATAAAAACAATAACGGCTACCAGAAGATAAAAACTGTCAGAGAAAAGCAGGGAAGTAAGGTTTTGGAATCAATAAAGCTTGAGACATACAGCCCTAATAAATCCTCCGATATAAATACTCTGTTTCCGAGATACAAGCTGTATAATAACGGAAATACCCCAATTAAACTATCGAATGTAAAAATCAGGTATTATTATACAGTAAATGGGGAAAGTGAACAAAACTTTTTTTGTGATCTGTCAAATATAGGCAATAGCAATGTGACAGGGAGATTTGTAAAAATTCCAGGTAAAACGGATGGGGTGGATTACTGCCTTGAAATAACCTTTAAGGAAGGTGCAGGATTATTAAATCAAAATGATGTTGTTGAATTGCAATGCAGGATAGAAAAAAAGGATAAATCTGAATTTATTCAGACTGACGACTATTCATTCAGAAAATCCGGTGACACCTATGCCGATTATAACAGAGTAACAGGATACATTAATGATAAGTTGGCTTATGGTGTAGAGCCGATAGCCGCACCTCTGAATCTAAAAATTACAGAGTCGGACAGGCAAATAACACTTGACTGGGATGAAGCAATCAGTTGTACAGGTTATGAAGTTGAAGCAGACGGGGTCCTGGTTAGAAACATTACAGCAAATACCTATACAAATTTAAACCTGATACCCGGGACCAGGCATACATATAGAGTTAGGCTCAGAAATGCCATAATAGCAGGTCCCTGGAGTAATTATGTCACAGGAATAGTACCAATAAGCGATAAGTTTAAGCTGGTTCAAACTGCATCTGAAAGTGCCATCTCTATTTCATGGGATAAAATCGAAGGTGCCAGGCAATATTTTATAGAGGTCGACGGGGATAGATTTGACAACGGACAACAGACATCATATAAGATAGAAGGTCTTGAGCCGGGTACCATGAAATCTGTTAGAATTCAGGCAAAAGGCGATGCTCTACTCGGAGAATGGTCAGATTTATATGAAATCTGGACATTGCCTGAAGCACCTGAGTCTATATCAACAAGCTCCACAAAATCAACTATAACTTTGAATTGGAATCCTGTGAAGGGAGCAGCAGGTTATGATGTTGAAGTTTACGGTTCACCTGAGGATAACTTGAATAATACTACATATACGCAGCATGACCTACAGTCAAACTCACAGAGGACATATCGCGTAAGAGCTAAAAATTCAAGCGGAGCAGGACAATGGAGCGAACTGGTTGTTAAATCCACTTTGCCTGATTCTGCGCTGAATATGCAGCTTCAGTGCTGGGATGACAAATTAAAGGTCACATGGGAGGCGCAGGCAGGTGCTGCATCATATGAATTGGAGATAGACGCTTCCCAGGTAATTGAGCTGGATACAAACGAATATCTTCATTCAGGCCTCAAGCCAAATACTACCCATACTTATAGGGCACGGCCAAAGAATGAAAATGGAACAGGTGAATGGAGCGAGTCAGTCACAGGAGTTACATTGCCTTCTATACCGGCTGACTTTGAAGTATCAGCAGTTTCAGGCAGTGCAATATCGTTAAGGTGGGGCAGTGTGGAGGGCGCGTCAGGTTATGACATTGAAGTGGATGGGACTGTAATCTATAACGATAATAAAACGGAATTTCTGCATGATAACCTTGGCAGAAATGAAGAACATATCTATAGGGTTAGGGCCAGAAATGGCAATGTCACGGGTGAATGGACAGAGGAATTAAAGAAATCAACATTACTCGCTGCACCTGCAAACTTAAAGGTTACAGTAAGTGGAAATGAAGTGAAAGTCGAATGGGATATGGTAGTTGGTGCTGATGGATATGGCCTTGAAATAGACGGCACCGAAATTAAACTGGATGCAAATACGGAATATACACAGACTGCACTTGATTCCGGCATTAAGCATAGCTACAGGGTAAGGGCATATAAGGGCAGTGAAGCCGGAGAGTGGAGCGATACCAGTGTTAAAACAACAAAGATCGGAAAACCCGCGAATTTGGAAGCGACAACTTCCAGCAGCATATCAATAGATATCAGGTGGGAGGAAGTTGATGGAGCGACCGGCTATGATGTAATGGCGGACGGAAAAATCATTGACAATGTAGCCACAAATACATACAGTCATACGGACCTTGCTCCCAATACCATGCACACTTATATGGTCAGGGCAAAGGATAATGAAAATATTGGTGATTGGACTGATAAGATATCTGCATTTACCAATGTGGCAGCTCCGGCAGGAATAACAGCCGTATCAAAGAGCAATTCAATAATAATAACCTGGGATGAGGTTGACGGAGCTCAAAGCTATGAAATAATGGCAGACGGCAATGTTGTAAGTACTAATGCAAAGACGTTATATGAGCATACTGAACTTTTGCCAAATACTCAGCATAGCTACCTTGTCAGGGCAAAAAATACAAATGGTGTGAGTGATTGGAGTACGGAACTGACTCAGACAACAGGCCCGGATGTACCTGTCAGCTTCAAAGCAGACATGACAATCAATGAAGCAATATTGACATGGCAAACAACATCTCCCGGGGCTGATAGTCCGGAAACAACAACTCAGGGAGCCATAAGCTTTGAGATTGAAGCTGACGGAGAAATTATTAGTAACATAACTGAATTAACATATAAAATTACAGGACTTGAGCCTAACTCAGTACATGAATACAGGGTAAGAGCTGTAAGCGAAGACGGGGTTTGCAGCGAATGGACTGAGCTTATCAGAGTCAACACCAAGGAAGAACTG
>JAEVZU010000036.1 GCA_023392075.1 Bacillota bacterium
CTCATAACAGTGGCGCAGGCCGTGATTTCCTCAATTGTTTCTCCCTTCATGCGCATTGCCGTGAGAAAAGAGCCGATTTGAGCGTTGGTAGCACGTCCCTCCATTATTTCTTCCATAACGGTTTTTGTCTGGACAAGACTTAAATTCTGTTTATTTATCACCTGATATATAGCTTCCTGGATCATATATTAACCTCCATGAGCCGCAATAGCGGCAAAAAATGTTATGAAATCTCTCCCTTCCTCATCCGCTATAAGGCGAATAAAGGAGATTAATTGGCCATGTGCGCTTTTAAAGTATTGGTAAATACTTTGAATATTTCGCACGGCCATAAGTTCACAGGTTAGTTTGGAAGACGAGCGTTAGCGATGTCTTTCAAGCTAACCTTCTGTCCGAAATGCCCATGTTAAGAAAATTCTCCAGTATTGTTTTACCTCCTGAAGTCAATATGGATTCAGGATGGAACTGAACTCCATAAACATCGGTATCTCTGTGCTTTACTCCCATAACCTCACCTGAGGAGTCTTCGGCTATTATCAGCAGTTGGTCGGGGAGTGTCTGACGGACTAGTGCAAGTGAGTGGTATCTGGCTCCGGCGATGATGGGAGGGAGACCTTTGAAAAGCTCACTGCCGTTTGCTATGTGTATTGAACTTTTTTTACCGTGCATAAGTTCTTTGGCATAGGATACCGTTGCTCCGAAGACCTCACAGATGGCCTGATGTCCCAGGCAGACACCCAGAATGGGGACCTTTCCCTTGAAATGGAGAATGACTTCTTCACATATACCCGCATCCTTGGGCCGTCCCGGTCCCGGGGAAAGAATTATATGAGAGGGCTTAAGCTCTTCAATTTCCGGAATGGTAAGTTCATCATTTCTTATTACCTTTATATCGTTGTTTATAACTCCCACAAGCTGATACAAGTTGTAGGAAAAGCTATCATAGTTATCAATCAATAAAATCATCAGTACAACTCCTTTCCCGACAACTCCAGAGCGTTGATGATTGCCTGGGCCTTGTTTGTTGTCTCCACAAATTCCGTTTCAGGGACACTGTCGGCTACAACACCGCCGCCTGACTGGACATATACCGTATTATCCTTCAGTACGGCAAAACGGATAGCTATGCAGGTATCCATGTTCCCTGTGAAATCAATGTATCCTATGGCTCCGCCATAGATTCCTCTTTTGTGCCCTTCCACTTCATTTATTATCTGGCAGGCACGTATCTTGGGTGCCCCCGACAGGGTTCCGGCGGGAAGCAGAGCTGTTATTGCGTCAAGCTGGTCGCAATCCTTGCGGAGTTTTCCTATAACCTTTGATTCTATATGAATTACATGTGAGAATTTCCTTATGCTGAGATGGTCCCTGACCTCCACAGTTCCGAATTCACTTATACGCCCAAGGTCATTTCGCCCCAAGTCCACCAGCATATTGTGTTCGGCCAGTTCCTTTTCATCACTTAGAAGTTCTTCAATAATTTGAGCGTCCTCCGAGTCGCATTTTCCTCTGGGTTTTGTACCTGCAATGGGGAAGGTGGACAGATTTCCATTCTGAAGCTTGATAAGAGTTTCTGGAGATGTTCCTGCAACTTCAAGCTCGTCAAATTTTAAAAAGAACATATAAGGAGAAGGGTTTGTGGTTCTAAGAACTCTATAGGCGTCAAAAATACTTCCTTCGAACCGGGCATATCTTCTGTTTGAGGGAACTGCCTGAAAAATATCACCCTCAAAGATATATGCTTTGACTTTATTGACAATCTCACAGTACTCTTCCTTGCTGAATACTGATTTGAACGGTGACAGCAATCCGGAAGGGGAGGAGAAGGCAGGTACCGGGGCTTTGATCAAAGCAGTCATGCTGTCAAGTTCATTTACAGCCTCTGCATAATTGGCTTCAAGGTTATCTGTTTTAATATTTATCATAAGAATAATCTTCTGCCGGAAGTGATCAAAGGCAATAACCCTGTCAAACAACATAAGATCCACATCATTGAATTTGGCATTATCGATTGCGTCCAGTTTCAGAACAGGCTCACTGTATTTAATATAGTCATAGGCAAAATAACCTACGAAGCCGCCGGTGAATGGGGGCAGAAAGTCAAATTTGGGACTTTTATACTCATTTAATATTTCTCTGATATGGCTGTTCGGATCGTTTGTTTCAATATTTACGGTTGTATGGCCTTTAATCTCCAGCAAACCGTCCTTGCATTTTAATTCCACAACAGGATCGAAACCCAGAAATGAGTAACGGCCCCATTTTTCGCCGCTCTCAACGCTTTCCAGCAGGTAATACCGGCTGCTTATGGCTTTGATATTCTGCAATACCGCAATAGGGGTTTTGATGTCGGCAAAAATTTCGCGGCTGACCGGTATTACGGTATAGCCGTCTGATAAATTCCTTGCCTCTTCCAGACTTGGTTTGTACATTCTACCACTCCTTTATAAGATTTATATAACTTGACCTGGTTAATTGCTGTTGAGCAAGCAATTAACGCTGCAGTAACACTGATGAAAATAAAAACACCCGCCCATGACTGAAATATAAGTCAAGGACGAGTGTATATAATTCACCCGCGGTGCCACCTTGTTTTGTAAGTTAAATAAACCTTACACGCTTTACAGAAATACCAGCATATTTCCCACATATAACGCATGTGCTGCGTCGCAGAATACTTTGAAGAATAAGCTC
>JAEVZU010000095.1 GCA_023392075.1 Bacillota bacterium
GTATCATAGTGGGTTTTGACCAGGCAACTATCGATAAACTGATCCGCAATTAGAATACAATACCCTCTATTGACAAGGTATAACACGCCTCACGCCGGCTATTTTGCCACTTTTCTTTGTCGTCGTCCTTGCCTTGCGTCAGCAAGGCTGCGTCCCATCCTCCTCGAAAATTGCCAAAATATCTCGGCGCGAGGTCTGTGATTTTTGAGTGAGATAATTTGGTTTGCGGCAAGGCAAACGGCGTGCAGTAAGGCTTTGTGCCTTTCAAGCGGCTTTAACGCAGCCGCAGGGCAAATTGACCACTCAAAAACGTATTGTACATTGTCAATAGAGGGTATCAATCATATTAACGAGGTTACAGCGGGGAGTGATTTTTCCATTATGTATTAATACGTATCGAAATGAAAAAAGATTATCTTGTATTATTTACTGTATGATTAGAATGTATTTATTTATATGCAAGTTTAAATTGTAAATTATGCATAAAAGCTCAATTTTGAAACGACAAAAAACTGGACACAATTCATAAAAGCACTGAAAAATAGAGCAAAATGAAATGATACCTATATAAATGGAGAAAGAAATATGAAAGTATTAACAAATTAATATTGCAAAACTATTGACATGTAACGATGGAATGTATATAATTGTGTAAAACAGTACAAAACAGATAATAATATAACTTAAATTTCCGGATAGTATCAAAATGTACTGAGGTAATTACTAGATGTCCAATGAGAGCCAATGACGTCTATCAAATAATCTGATTTAAATACCTTCCGTTAAAGGTTGCAGAATAGCATACTGCTATGTCGCAGCATACAAAACAATCTCATTTCAATGAAGCAATGCAAATATTATGGGAAAAATTATGTACTTGACACACAAAGTTGTGACTGAAAATATTAAGTACGGTCCTCTTTATTCAAATATTCCGGTTAAAAAATCAACTATTAAAAATTTCATATTTTCATGAGTAACGAATTATGCTGCTCACTTTTATTAAGTGTTGTCTTTTTTAATCAAGTGTGATTTGTAAAGCAGCATAATTTCAAAATATACCTGTTAAAAATTCAGGTACAAATACTAATATTTTAAACAATAACAACGGTTCAGTTAAGGAGGTATTGACTATGAGAAAGATAGCATTTTATGGAAAAGGCGGTATCGGAAAGTCTACAACACAGCAGAATACTGCAGCGGCAATGGCACATTTCTATGATCAGAAAATATTTATTCACGGCTGTGATCCCAAAGCAGATTCCACACGACTGATATTAGGCGGAAAGCCCCAGGAAACTCTGATGGATGTGCTGCGTGAAGAAGGTGCCGAGAAGGTCACCAAGGATAAGGTCATAAAAAATGGTTTTAAAAATATCCGCTGTGTTGAGTCCGGCGGTCCGGAGCCCGGTGTTGGATGCGCAGGGAGAGGCGTTATCACTGCAATTGATTTGATGGAAGCGAACGGTGCATATACCAATGATCTGGATTTTGTTTTCTATGATGTTCTGGGAGACGTTGTCTGCGGTGGTTTTGCAATGCCCATAAGAGATGGCAAGGCTCAGGAGGTTTATATTGTAGCATCCGGAGAAATGATGGCAATCTATGCAGCAAACAATATCTGCAAGGGTCTGTTGAAATATGCGAAGCAAAGCGGCGTGCGTCTTGGCGGTATCATCTGCAACAGCCGTAAGGTAGACAGGGAGCGGGAATTCCTGGATGAGTTCACTGCGTCAATTGGAACACAGATGATTCATTTTGTGCCAAGGGATAATATTGTTCAAAAAGCAGAATTCAATAAAAAAACAGTTGTAGAATATGATGCCAATGAAAATCAGGCAAAGGAATATGGAGAGCTGGCAAGAAAAATTATTGAAAATAAGAATTTTGTTATACCACAGCCGCTTACCATGGATGAGCTTGAAAAAATGGTGGTAAAGTACGGAATCGCAGATTAATTGGAAAGGAGCCTTTCATATGAAAATGTTAAAAGCAATCGTACGACCCGAAATGGCTGATACAATTGCAGATGCGCTTGCAGAAGCCGGGTTTAGCTCAATGACAAAAATTAATGCGTTTGGCAGAGGAAAGCAGAATGGTATCATGTTCGGGTCCATTCACTATGATGAGCTGCCAAAAACCATACTGATGCTGGTAGTTGAGGATGAGGCTGTCAATGAGGTTTTAAAAATTATTAAATACAAAGCGTATACCGGTAATTTCGGTGACGGAAAAGTTTTCATTACGACCGTTGAAAGAGTTATGACGGTCAGGACCGGTGAGGGATTATAGGTGACACCATATGTGAGTGGGATTATCCATTAAATCTTGTGTGTCAGAAAGGCAGTGGTACTTATTATGAAGGAAATAATTACGGTAATCCGTCCAAAGAAGGTAAATGCAACGAAAGAAGTTCTGGTCAAGCTTGGAATTCCCAGCATGACTGCCATTCCGGTTCTTGGCAGGGGAAGGCAGAAGGGAATTGACAGTGAGGTTAATATTGAGTACCGCGCAGGGATACTGGAACAGAACAAAAGCGGAGGCATGAAATATGTACCCAAGAGATATCTGTCAATTGTTGTAAGCGATGAAAATGTGGATACAGTGATCGAGGCCATAATACAGGTAAACCGGACGGGGCAGATTGGTGACGGAAAGATATTTGTCTGTCCGGTAGAGAATGCTCTGCGTATCCGTACAGACGAGCAGGGTAATGATGCAATAAATTAAACACAGGTAAGGAGGTTTATTATGCCGTATCATTTATTTAAATGCAGTGAATGTATACCGGAAAGAGAAAAGCATGCTGTTATTAAAGGTCCTGGTGAGACTCTTGCCGATGCTCTTCCTCTGGGATATCTGAATACCATTCCCGGAACCATTTCGGAAAGAGGCTGTGCATACTGCGGGGCAAAGCATGTTATCGGTACGCCCATGAAGGATGTAATCCATATGAGTCACGGACCTGTGGGCTGCACCTATGACACCTGGCAGACCAAAAGGTATATCAGCGACAATGATAATTTTCAGTTGAAGTACACTTTTGCAACAGACATGAAGGAGTCGCACATTGTATTCGGTGCCGAAAAGATTCTTAAAAAGAATATAATAGAGGCTTTTAAAGCATTTCCGGATATCAATAGAATGACCATATACCAGACCTGCGCTTCAGCGCTGATCGGTGATGACATTAATGCCATAGCGGCCGAGGTTATGGAGGAGATGCCAGAGGTGGATATCTTTGTCTGTAATTCCCCCGGCTTCGGAGGTCCCAGCCAGTCGGGCGGTCATCATAAAATCAACATTGCATGGATCAATCAGAAGGTTGGAACCTTCGAACCCGAAATCACCAGTGATTATGTCATTAATTATGTAGGCGAGTACAACATTCAGGGTGATCAGGAGGTTATGCAGGATTTCTTCAAGAGAATGGGAATACAGGTGCTTTCCACATTTACCGGCAACGGGACCTATGACGGACTGCGTTCAATGCACAGAGCACACCTGAATGTATTGGAGTGTGCAAGATCGGCTGAGTATATATGCAATGAATTAAGAGTCAGGTATGGTATTCCGCGTCTTGACATAGACGGCTTTGGTTTTGAACCTCTGTCGGCCTCTCTTCGGAAAATCGGCATGTTCTTCGGCATCCAGGACAGAGCCGAAGCAATCATCAGTGAAGAGGTGGAAAGATGGAAGCCGGAGCTTGACTGGTACAAGGAAAGATTAAAGGGCAAAAAGGTATGTCTGTGGCCCGGCGGCTCCAAGCTTTGGCACTGGGCAAACTGTATTCATGAAGAAATGGGGGTTGAGGTGGTATCGGTGTATACCAAATTCGGTCACCAGGGAGATATGGAAAAGGGTATTTCCAGATGTGAGGAAGGTGCGCTTGCCATTGACGACCCCAACGAACTGGAAGGACTTGAGGCTATGGAAGAGCTTCAGCCGGATATTATTTTCACTGGTAAAAGGCCGGGTGAAGTCGCTAAAAAGATCCGTGTCCCTTACCTCAACGCACATGCATATCACAATGGACCGTGGAAGGGCTATGAGGGCTGGGTGAGGTTCGCCCGCGACATATATAACGGGATATTTTCTCCCATCCATGAACTATCCCTGCTGGATATCAGCAAGGATGAGATTCCCGATGACAAAGGGTTCATGACACAGCGGCTTATTTCGGATGTCAATTTGAGTGATGAAGTGAAGAATTCCACTGTTCTTCGTGAATATACCGGTGGTTATGATGTCCTCAGGCAGTTTAAGGATAAGGTATATCCTGAATTCCAGAGAAAAAGTGAAGCTGATATGCAGGTCTCAGCCATATAGCGGAGGTGAATTGATTTGGAAGAAGCATTATTAAAAGAAAGAGCGGAAATATTGCTGGACTTTATTATGAAGAAATGTCTGTGGCAGTTTCATTCCCGTGCATGGGACAGGGAAAGGCAGAATGAAAATATCATCAGAAAGACAATGCAGCTATTGTGTGATGAGCCTGTGGAAAATGATACACCCGAGCAGAGGTGCTACTATGTGGATGCGGCATATCTGGCCGAAAGCTATAAAAAACTGTTTCCATGGGTAGCTGAAATGAGTAAGGCTGATTTACGGAAAGTTATGCAAAGTCTGAAGGAACGACTGGATTATCTGCTTATAACCGGCTCCCTGAACGCAGAATTGACTGATCCGCTTTATTGACAAGGAGGTAATTATGAACTGTGATGTTAAAGATAAAGAACGTGCAGGTGTAATAAATCCCATATTCACGTGCCAGCCTGCCGGTGCTCAGTTTGCCAGTATAGGAATCAGGGATTGTATCGGAATCGTCCATGGCGGACAGGGTTGTGTAATGTTTGTCCGCCTTTTATTCTCCCAGCATTACAAGGAGAGTTTTGAACTGGCTTCCTCCTCGCTTCATGAAGACGGCGCAGTGTTTGGCGCTTTGAACCGTGTGGAAGAGGCGGTGGATGTTTTGCTTATGAGATACCCCCAGGTCAAGGTGGTGCCCATTATTTCCACCTGTTCGACGGAGGTTATAGGCGATGACATTGACGGTGTTGTAAGAAAGCTGAACGGTACCTTGCTCAAGGAGAAATTTGCAGGACGTGAGGTGCACCTGATCCCCATCCATTCCCCAAGCTTTGTAGGCAGTATGATCAGCGGCTATGATGTGGCTGTAAAAGAATTTGTATCCTATTTTGCAAAGAAAAGCACACCCTCCGATAAAATCAATTTGATTACGGGTTGGGTGAATCCGGGTGATGTGACCGAATTGAAGCACCTGCTTTCGGTGATGGGGATCGAAGCAAATGTATTATTTGAGATTGAGGCTTTTGACTCTCCGCTTATGCCCGGCGGAAACCATGTATCCCATGGTGATACAACTATTGAAGAGCTGACCGATACTGCAAATGCCAGGGCTACTTTTGCTCTGAACCGGTATGAAGGCGGCAGGGCTGCCGAATATCTGGAAGCGGAATTTGAGGTTCCGGCTGTTATCGGTCCCACTCCTATAGGTATCCGCAATACCGATGCCTTTCTCAAGAGGTTGAGTGATGTCACCGGAAAACCCATTCCGGAGTCATTGGTAAGAGAAAGAGGAATTGCTCTTGATGCAATTACCGATGTTACCCATATGTTCCTGGCCGATAAAAAGGTTGCTATATACGGAAGTCCGGATCTTGTTATTAGTTTGGCACAGTTTTGTCTGGATATGGAAATGAAACCGGTGCTCCTGTTGCTGGGCGACGATAATACAAAGTATAAGGATGACCCCCGCTTAAAGGAATTCCAGGAAAAGCTGGACTATAAGCTGGAGGTTATTGTAAATGCCGATTTGTGGGAGCTGGAGAACCGTATAAAAAATGAAGGCCTGGAGCTTGATTTGATTTTGGGACACTCCAAAGGAAGATTTATCTCAATAGACTATAACATACCAATGGTCAGAGTAGGTTTTCCCGTGTATGACCGAGCCGGCAAGTACCGCCATCCGGTAGTAGGATACCGCGGTGCCATGCTGCTGGCAGAAGAAATAGCCAATGCATGGTTTGCAGATATGGAGTATAAGCGCAACAGGGAGCCTGTTCTGAATATGTGGTAATCAGCAGGCTGCGGCAGAGAGCCGCTGCACTTCATTTCAGACTTCCGGCTGCTAATAGACAGAATTATGGGAGGTCGTATGAGAATTCATTATTTACAGCACGTACCATTTGAAAACCCGGGAGCCATACTGACATGGGCCAAACAACGGCAATATCCGGTGACGTTCACCAGGCTTTATGAGAATCAGCCTTTTCCGGATCAGGACGATTTTGACTGGCTGATCATCATGGGCGGGCCTATGAATATCTACGAGGAAATCAAATATCCATGGCTCGTCAGGGAAAAAGAGTTCATCAAAGCGTCCATAGGCAGCAATAAAGTAATTATAGGCATTTGCCTTGGCGGACAGCTGCTTGCGGATGTGATAGGCGGAAGGGTTATACAAAATGAGCACAGGGAAATCGGCTGGTTTCCGGTAAACTTCACAGATAAGGCCTTTTCAATGCCACAGTTTTCTTTCCTGCCGAAAAACCCGGTAGTTTTTCAATGGCATGGTGACACCTTTGTTGATTTGCCGGAAGAAGCAGAACTCCTTGCTTCAAATGAAGCCTGCAAAAATCAGGCCTTTGTTTACAGGGACAGGGTATATGGATTTCAATTTCATCTGGAAAATACCATGGAGATTATCACCGCTCTAATTGAAAACTGCGGGGATGAAATGGTACCTGGCCCGTATGTGCAGTCCTCCCAGGAAATATTGGCACAAAAAATTCATTTGGACCGGAATAATCAGTGGGTAAAGCTATTTTTGTCACAGCTGTCAGTTTTATATGAAGAGGGGGAAAGCGGATGGAACAAATCAGATATAAGCAGCGAATTTGTACCGATACTGCCGTAATAGAGGATTTTCTTTCTGTAACCAGAACCGGCGTGCTTGGAATTTCGGGAGCAGAGTACCCATACTGCGTTCCGGTAAATTATGTCTGGAAAGACGGGACGGTCTATTTTCACGGGCTTGGCTCAGGCAAAAAGGTCCAGCTGCTCAAGGACAATCCGGAGGTAAGCTTTACAGTATATCAGGAATTCGGAACGGTTAAGGACCCGGTACCGTGTCATGCCGACACTTCCTACAGGAGCGTCATGCTGTTCGGACATGCCGAAAAGGTCGAGGATTTTAAGGAGAGTGCAGGTGCTTTGCAGGCTATTGTTGAAAAATTCCTGCCGGGTCTCTATCCCGGTAAAATATCCTCGGCTCTTGCGGAAAAATACCGTTCGGCACATGACAATAAGGCAGTTGCGGTATACAAAATAATACCTGTTGAGAAAACGGCCAAAGAGAATGTTGCGGATAAAGAAGATTTGTTCCAGGGATAATCGAAACTGCTTTGATTTTGGCAGCAGAAAGGGGTTGATTCTGTGATTTGTGCCGAAAAACATAATTTAAAAGGAATTCTAAGCTATACTACCTATGCTTCGGGTGAAATGAAGGATTGTAAATTGGATGAATACAATGAAATCAGAATAGGAGGGCAAACGTTCATTCCAAGATACAAAAAGCCCGACGAGAGAAAAAAGGATAACAGGGCAATAACCTTTTATGAGAACGGAAATATAAAAAGCATGGCACTTGAAGAACAAACAGAGGTTACCACATCAGTGGGAGCCATACGTGCCGAATTAATCACTTTTTATGAAGACGGGGCGGTGGACAGTCTGTTTCCGCTTAACGGGCAGATTGGTTTTGGCTGGTCGGAGGAGGATGAAGAACAGCTTCTGGAGGAATTGCAGTTTGACCTGCCTTTGGCCGGGTTTAAAACCAAGATAATCGGTCTCAGGTTTTATAACAGCGGAAGTTTGAAAAGTTTGATCCTTTGGCCTAAAAAAACAATTGAAATAAAAACTCCCATAGGCATATATCCTGTGAGAATCGGTTTCCGGTTATATGAAGATGGAGCGCTGGAATCTTTTGAACCTGCGGTTCCTGTTTCAATACAAAGCAGTATCGGAACTGTAATTGCTTTTGATCAGAATGCGGCAGGTATGGATGCAGACTTCAATTCCGTTAAATTTTATCCCGACGGCAGGCTGCAATCCCTATGTACCAACAGTGATATTGTTATAAACAGGATTTCCGTTCCTGAGAGGACCATCATCTATCAGCAGCTGAGGCTTGATATGCTGAGCAATGAAATGGTCAAGGTGCCGGTAACCGTTTCGTTTCATGAGAATAAGGTTACAGTGGATAATGCTGTTGAAAAACTGACTTTTTCCATATCCGATTCAAAATTTTTGTTCCTGCACGACGGAAGCTATATGGAGAAAAAATGCAGCCCCGGAAGTGATTGTTCGGGATGCGGCGCATCATGCATGTGACCCTTCAACAGCAGGCATTGAGAAAATATCCAATGCTCAGGAACTAAAAGTATCGGAACATATAATGAAAGGGGGACATGGACATATTTATGGAAATAGCTGTATTGGTTGATTCGGAGGGAAAAACCTCCGGATTTGATAAAGCTGGAAGCATACGGATATATTCAAGTAGTCTGTAGCATCTAAAACGCATATTGCCCGGCGAGGAAAATTTTCTCAGGGCAAGGCGGAGGAGGGCGGAATAATTGCTTTATTCCAACCGACGACAACGCAGTCCTGGGGGAATTTAACCGCCGGCAATATATGAATTTAGATGTTATAGACTACTAGGGTCAATTGTGAATGGACTGTAGTCAGACATATGGAATATAGCACTGAGAATGTCCTTGACTCCGTGACTTTGCATAAGAGGATCAATGAGATCGGCGATTGGCTGGAAAAGTGTAAAATCGTTGTAGTAAACCGTATCCGGGGAATTCATTATATAGCTTTTGAAGAAAGACAGATATCCATGTTGGAAATAAAAGGCCTTCCGGAAACCTTTCTGGAGGATATCAGGGAATGCGTGCAGCACTGCAGAACCGGTAAGAAAATACCAATGGAGCATAATGCAATCTTTGAGCTCAGGCCCGGTATTTTTCATACAGATCTTCGTGAGGTAATGAAAGGCAATACCTCCTATAATTCAAAGCAGATTCTGGTGCCTTTCTTGAAAAAACAGAAATACAGTTTGCTGGAAATTATATGCGAGCATGTTCCAAAATGGCTGGAAAACGAACAGAATGAGTTGAATATAAGAATTTCGGTAGAAAATTATAAGGCCTGTATGAAAGTCAGGATCTACCCGCACAGAGGAGGTGATTATATTGAAAACAAGCCAGGCAGCAGAACAGAAAGAGAATAATCCGGTATCCGGTTTTAGCTTTTATAATGAAAAAGTGAAGGAAAAAACCGTGAAGCATCCGTGCTATAACGGCTGCAACCATGAAAATGCCAGAATGCATCTTCCGGTTGCTCCAAGGTGCAATATACAATGCAATTACTGTGTGAGAAAGTTTGACTGTGCCAACGAGAGCCGGCCGGGGGTTGCAACCAGAATAATAAGTCCGGGAGAGGCACTGGAAAAATACATACAGGTGAAGAAAACCATGGCGAACCTTTCTGTGGTGGGCATTGCAGGTCCGGGAGATGCCCTCTGTGATTTTGAAAATACAAGCAGGACGCTGAGGCTCATCAGAGAATATGATCCCCATATTACCTTCTGCTTTTCCACAAACGGTTTGATGCTGCCCGACCATGCAGATGAACTAGATGCTTTGGGGGTCAGCCATGTTACGGTAACAATAAATGCGGTTGATCCTGAAATATCGGCAGGGATTTATAAATATGTCAGATATGAAGGTGTGGAGTATTCCGGGGATAAGGCCGGCGCTTTACTGCTGCAGAATCAGCTGAGGGGCTTGAACAGGTTGATTGAAAAAGGCATTGTCTGTAAAGTGAATATTGTAGTGTTAAAAGGAATAAATGATTTCCACATACCTGAAATCGTTAAAACTGTTAAAGAGTTGGGATGTTATATTGTCAATATCATGCCGCTCATTCCGGTTCAGGGAAGTGAATTTGAACACCTTCCGGCGGCTACGGTCCAGGAGATTATGAAACTTCGCCGGGAATGCGGCAGGATGATCCGCCAGATGCATCACTGCAGACAGTGCAGAGCTGACGCTGTGGGATGTTTATAAAAAAATTACCATATGCCTTGAATGATAGTTATCATAACAAATATCTTATATTATTAACTTGTAACGGCCTTGAAGGGGATAAAATCAACCCTCAAGGCCGGCGCAGCCTTCCCCTGAACAAGTTCCAGCTCATTTACTGCAGAGATAATAACATATATGCAGGTTAACGTCCAGTAATCCAATGATAAAAATCTTATATTTATATATATTAATTAATGGTAAGATAAAGATAATTGTGTAATGCAGAGGAACAACGAGGATACAAAACAAGCTGGAGGAATTATCATGATAGAAATTGTCTTTGATCTAAGTACCGCAGGTTCGCTTAAATTTGCAAAAACAAGGGAACAGGGAGAACTTCCAGGCAGTGCCGACGAAGTGGAGTCATTGACTCTTGCCTTGCATATAGGTGACATTTCGTGTATGAATGAAGGAATAAATTCACGTAAAGAACTGTTTGACAATATATTTGAAAATATTCCGGATATGTCCGAGACCATATGGAAGACTAATCAGAAGGCGATGGCATGTCTTAAGGATGCCGAAAAAACGCTGGAAGCTGTTCGGGTGTGGATATGTGAAAATAATCCTTTGGAATTATGCGGTTTGTATTTTGTATGTCATTTGATGGTTAACTATCAAAACCAACTCTCTGTGGTATGTGTGCCAAAGGAAATGGAGAAAGACAACTGTATTATAAATTATAGTAATACCGGGGAAATAGCTCCGGATATTTTTGGCACATTTATCAGATATGAGGAGACTGTAAGCGTATTGAGACGCAAGGTATATTCAGATATCTGGAGCAGTTTGGTACGTGAGAATGCTCCATTGCGTGTTTTAATAAACGGCAATCTTATTGGTGTTCCTGAAAATTTTTATGATTTTGCCCTGAGAGCCAACATGCCGGATGGGGAGTTCCGGCTTGCAGAGCTGATAGGCAAAATATTGATTCAGATATCCGGTATCGGCGACTACTGGTTGTTACTCCGGGTCAAATCCATGCTGCAATCGGGGGAATTGATAATGGTTTCGGACGCTGCAGGTAATTATCCCTATTCAGCAGTTGTAAAAAGAAACAAATATATACTTTAATTATGATGCATTTATATTACGATTCTGTAACTTATAT